>CAXSFF010000047.1:0-9913 GCA_964236035.1 uncultured Acetobacteraceae bacterium | reverse complement strand
GTCGTAGGCGGCGACCTTGTCCGGGTCGAGCCAGATCCGCATCGAGTAGTCGCGCCCGCCGAACACCTGCACGGCGCCGACGCCGTCCTGCCGCGACAGCGTGTCCTTCACGTGCAGCGTCGCGTAGTTAGACATGTAGGTCTGGTCGCGCGAGTGGTCGGGCGACGACAGATGGATCACCATCATCAGGTCGGGCGAGCTTTTGATCACCGTGACGCCCAGCCGCTGCACGGCGTCCGGCAGCCGGGGCAGCGCCACGGCGACGCGGTTCTGCGTCAGCACCTGAGCGTTGTCGAGGTTGGTGCCGAGCTTGAAGGTGACGGAGATGACCAGCTTGCCGTCGCCGGTGGCCTGGCTGCTCAGATACAGCATGTTCTCGACGCCGTTGATCTGTTGCTCGATCGGGGTCGCCACCGTTTGGCTGAGCACCTCGGCAGAGGCGCCGGGGTAGGTCGCCGACACCTGCACGATCGGCGGCGCGATGGTCGGGTACTGCGACACCGGCAGGGTGAAGTAGGCGACCCCGCCGACGATGGTGATGAACAGCGACAGCACCGCCGCGAAGATCGGGTGGTTGATGAAGAAGTGCGAGATGCGCATGACCCGAGCTCTCCTCTACTGAGCAGCCATGTCGATCTTGCCGGGGTGGGGCGCGACCTTGGCGCCGGGTCGCAGGCGCATCAGGCCGTTGACGATGACCTGGTCGGTGGCGGCCAATCCCTTGGTGATCACCCGCAGGCGGTCGCCGTCCAGAGCGCCGATCTCCACGGGCTTCGGCACCACGGTGCCGTCCGGCAGCGCCGTCATCACCAGCTTGCGGGACTGGTCGGTCACCAGCGCCGCGTCCGGCACCAGCAGCACGGGCTGCGGCGCCGAGATCGGCAGTTGCAGCCGGGCGAACTGACCCGGTGCGATCAGCAGGTCGGGGTTCGCCACCGTTGCGCGGGCGTGCAGGGTGCCGCTGCCGCGGTCGACCTGGTTGTTCAGGAAGTCCATCTCGCCGCGCCGCTGCCAGCCGGTCTCGTCGCTCAGGCTGAGCTTGACGGAGCGGTCGATGCCGGGCGGCTTGGTGGCGAGGAAGCGCTGGTAGGTCAGCGCGTCGGCCTCGCTCATGTCGAAGTCGAGATGGATCGGGTCGAGCGAAACGATGCTGGACAGGCTGGTGCCGTTGCCGGGGCTGCCGCTGATCAGGCTGCCGATCGAGACCTGGCGCGCGCCGATGCGCCCGGTGAACGGGGCGGCGATGCGGGTGAAGTCGAGGTTGAGCTGGGCCGAACGGATCGCCGCCTTGCCCTGCTCGATGGTGGCCATGGCGGCCTGCTGCACCTGGGTGCGCTGGTCGACGACCTCGCCTGATTCGAAGTCGTTGCGGTGCAGCGTGGTGGAGCGGGCGACCTCCTTGTTGGCGAGGCTCAGCCCGGCGACCGCCGTCTGGTACTGCGCCACCGCCTGTTGCAGTTGGATCTCGTAGGGCCGCGGGTCGATCACGAACAGCAGGTCACCCTTGTGGACGATCTGACCGTCGGTGAAGTGGATCTCGGTCAGGTAACCGCTGACCTGGGCGCGCAAATCGACCTGGTCTACGGCGGAGAACTGCCCGGTGAAATCGACCGACCGCGCGAGGGTGCGCTGCAACGGCGGGCTGACGGTCACAGATGGGGGCGGGGGCGGCGCGGCGACGGGGGCCGGCCCCGTGCCGCGTTGGTTGAACGCCCAGAAGCCGCCGCCCGCCAGCGCAAGCAGCACGACGGCGCCGATCGCGGCCCGCGAGGCGCCACGGCTGCCGGGCGACTTGCGCCGGGTGAACTGCGCCACCTGGTCGAGCGGCTCTGAATGACCGGTCATCTTAGTCTCCGACAAAAAAAGGGCGGTCAACGCAGGAGTTGGGTGAACAGCGTATCGATGAACTGCTGCAAGGGGCGGCGGCTTTTCGCCACCCGCGCCCGCAGCAACGCGCCCTCCCAGGCGTTCAGCGCGAACGTGGCCAGCACGGCCGCGTCAGCCTGCGATCTCATATCGCCGGCTTGTTGCGCCTGCGTTATACAACCGGCGACGCATCGGGTCCACTTGGCATAGATGGCGGAAAGCTGGTTGGAGATGACAGCGCTGTGATCCGACAGCTCGGCGGCCATGTTGCCGATGAAGCAGCCGCACGTGTAGTCCCTGGCCTCGACCTCGACGATGACCTGCTCGAAGTAGGTCCGCAACCGATGCAGCGGCTCCGGCGCGGCCTGCTCCAGGATGGCGAGGGCCTTGCTGGCGTTTTCGTCCCAGAAGTGCTCGACGGCGGCGGCGCCTAGCGTCTCCTTGCTGTCGAAATGGTTGTAGAACGAGCCTTTCGGCACGCCGGCGGCATCCGTGATGTCCTGCACGCTGGACCCGTTGAAGCCCGAGCGGCTGAAAACAGTGACGCCCGCCTGCAACAGACGGTCGCGAACCGAGGCGCTTTCCTTTGCCATGCGCCTCATATGACCGGTCATCTCAAAGTTGCAAGCGGGCGGCGATGCGGGCGCGCACCCGCGGCAGCACCGCCTCGCCGACGCGCAGCGCCTCCTCCAGATGCGGGTTGGCCGCAAGGATGAAGTCGGTGACGCCGGCATCCACGTAGTCCATCAGGCGGTCGGCGACCTGGTCGTAGCTGCCGAAGATGCCGATCGTCGGCCCCGGGCGGATCACGCCGAGCCCGGCCCACAGGTTCGGGCCGATGATGTAGTCCTCGAAGTCTTTGGCATCCGCCGGGCGCAACGCCGCCTGCCGCATCGCGCCGGCGGATTCCGCGCCGCTCGCGCTGTTCATGCCGCTCAGCTTCTTCGGTGCGTTCGGGTCGTAGGCCTGCCAGAGCTGGCGCGCCTCCTCCCACGCCTGCGCCTCCGTCGGGCGCGCCCACAGGTCGACGCGGACGCCGAAGCGCGGCTTGCGGCCGTGGACCGCCGCCATCGCGTTGATCCTGGCGACCGCCGCCCGGGTCTGCTCGATCGGCTCGATCCAGATCAGGTACACGTCGGCATGGCGCGCCGCGACCTCGAGCGCCGCGTCCGAGGAGCCGGAGAAGTAGACGCCGGGCATGCGGGCGTTCAGCAAGGGCGGGGTCAGCGCGCCGTTCTCCACGGTGTAGAACCGGCCGTGATGGTCGAACCGGCCGCCTTTCCATAGGCCACGCACCACGTCGAGCCACTCGCCGGTGCGGGCGTAGCGCTCATCGTGCGGCTGGGTGTCGCCATAGGCGCGCTGGGCCGCCGGGCTGCCGCCGGTGATGATGTTCCATTCGAGGCGCCCGTTGCTGATGCGCTGCAGCGTCGCGCCCATCTTGGCGGCGTAGGCGGGGGCGATGAAGCCGGGCTGGAACGCCGTCATCATGCGCAGCGTCCGCGTCTCCCGCGCCAGGGCGGCGGCGACCATCAGCGGCTCGTCGCTGACGATGGCGGACGGGACCAACGCGCCCTCGAAGCCGGCCATCTCCACCGCGTGGGCGACCTGCGCCATGTAGTCGATGAAGCCGAACGCGTCCGGCGCCCCGCCGACCATGCCGGGCGCCAGGTTGCCGGCATGGGGCGCGTGCCAGTCGCCGCGGGTCCAGGCGTTGGAGGTCACGGTCCGCCCGTCGCCGTGGGTTGGAATCCGCCAGAAGAACTCTACGGTCATCGCATGGCTCCCGAAGCCCGTCCCGGAGATGAGAGTGCCGCAGCGATGCCGTCAAGCATGACCGAGTTCGAACGCGGCTGGGCGGCGGCGCTGCTGGCCGCGCAGGCCTGGCACGAGGGGAAGGCCAAGCAGATCCTGGTGCAGGCCAAGCGCAGCCGGTTCCCGAAATCGCTGGAGCAGCAGGCCGAGACGCACCGGCTGGCCGCCGAGGTGCTGCCGACGCTCACCCCCGAAATCCTGGATTAGCCGGTCAGGGCCGCCGCATCGACAGCCGCAGCCCCTGTTGCAGGATGTGGCGGCTCACCGCGCGGACGCCCTGCGCCGGGTCTCGCGCGATGAGGGCGAGCGGGGTTGCGCCGGCGAACGGCGCGGCCTGGATCGGCTGGCGCAGCCAAGCGCGCGGCTTCAGGCTGAGGGCTGCCAGGGCATCGTCGATCTGCCGCAGCTGGGCCAGCCGCTCCGCTTCGGCGTTGGCCAGCTTGAAGCGGGGCCGCGCGCCTGCCTTGGTCAGCCCGCCGGCATGGCCGAGCAGCGCGAGCGCGTCGAGGTCGGGCACGTCCCAACGGTCGGCGAGCGACCAGAACACGGCGGACGACGGCGTGGCCGCATGTTCCGGCGGCTGGATGACGGGGCCGTGGGCGGGGCCTGGTGCCTGGGACGGTTCGGCAACCGGCTCCGGCCGCATCGGCGTGATCACACCGGCGCCATCCTCGCCATCGAGATCGACCGCGAAATGCGTGGTCAACTCGGCCAGGATCGGCGCGAGCTGGTCCAGGGTGCGGCGCAGGGACCGCTCGTCGGGTGGCGACGGCAGCCGGCCATCCGCCAGCAGGGTTGGCGCATCGGCCATCAGCGCCGCCAGCCGGGCCTTGACCGGGTTGTCGCCGGGTATCTCCGACAGTCCGGCCGCGGGCGCCGGCCAGCCTTGCTCCGAGGCAGCAACGGCATCGATCGCATGATCCAACGCTGACCGCTGCAACGCCGCGGCATTGCGCAGGCTGCCGTATTCCAGCAGCAGCCACGCGTCCTGCACACCCGCGTCGGCGAGGCGCAGCAGGCTGGCGATGGCGTGGTCGAGCGGGGACGCCATGCTACCGCCAGCGCACGGTTTCGGCGGCGAGATACAGCGCGCCCACGGCGACCAGCGCGGCGGCGAATGCGCACACGCCCGGCCAGCCGGCAAAGCTCCAGGCCAAGGTGCCCGCCAGCGAGCCAGCCGCGCCGCCGGCGAACACGCCCACCATGTAGACGGTGTTGAGGCGCGCCCGGATATCGTCGCCCAGGGCGAACACGCGGGCCTGGTTGGCGATCTGCCCGCTCTGCAGCCCGAAATCCAGCAGGTTCACCGCCGCCACCAGCGCCAGCAGCGAGGTCCTGCCGCCGAACCCGGCGAACACGAACGACAGCCCGGCGCACGCCAGGGCGAGCATGTTCACCTTGTCGGCGCCGATGCGGTCCGCCAGCCGCCCGCCCAGCGGCGCCAGGATCGCGCCGGGCGCGCCCCACAGACCGAACAGCCCCGTCGCCGCCGCGCCCAGCCCGAACGCGGGGCTGGCGAGATGGAAGGCAAGCGTGGCCCAGAACGCCGAGAACGCGCCGAACACGCAGAAGCCAAGCGCCGCCGAGACCCGCATCGGGCGCAAAACAAGCAGCGGCGGCAGCGAGCGCAGCAGCGCGCCATACCCCGGCGCCTGCTGCGCCGGGCGCGCCGGCATGAACGACGGCAGCAGCAGGAACAGCGCCGCCGTCAGCACGCCCGCCACCAGATAGGACGCGCGCCAGGTGCCGGCGTAGGTCGCCACCGCGCCGGACAGCGTGCGCGACAGCAGGATGCCGAGGATCAGCCCCGTCTGCAGCGCGCCGATCACCCGCCCGCGGCGCTCCGGCGGCGCCAGCCCCGTCGCCAACGGGATCAGGATCTGCGGCACCACCGTCGCCGCGGCCACCACCAGGCTGGCGAGCACCAGGGCCGCCAGGCCGGGCGCCGCCGCCGCGCCGAACAGCCCGAGCGCCGCCACCGCCATCAGCCAGCGCACCAGCCGCCGCGGTTCCGCCACGTCGGCGAGGGGCACCACGAACAGGATACCCAGCGCGTAGCCGACCTGGGCGGCGACGGCGACCAGGCCGGCGCTGTGCTCGGCGACGCCGAAGCCGCGCGCCATCTCGTCGAGCAGCGGCTGGCACACGTAGATGTTGGCGATCATCACCCCACAGGCCAGCGTCATCACGGGGATGGTGCCGCGGCGCGTGATCGGCGGCGGCGCACCGGCTTGGTCCAGCATGTGGCATAACCCCTTGGCCAGCGTGACGCCCTCGACGGGAAGCCGGACATCCGGCACGCTGCGCCGCACCCTACACCCGGCGCCGCGCGGAGTTGAGGCATGAAGCTGGCCGTCCCCGACCTGATCTCGCCCTCGTACTTCCCGGCCCTGGCGGCGATCGAGCTGGGCTTCTTCCAGCGCGAAGGCCTCGACGTGACGCATGAGCTGCGGTCGCCGGCCAACCTCTGCGCCGAGGCGATGCGCGACGGCGAGGTCGATTTCATCGCCGCCAGCGCCTACGTCCCGCTGGCGGCGTTCCCGGACTGGCGCGGCGCCAAGCTGCTGTGCGCGATGTCGCAGGGCTTGTACTGGTTCCTGGTGGTGCGGGCGGACCTGCACGCGGCCCGCGGCGACCTGTCGGTGCTGCGCGGCAAGCGGATCGGCGCCGCGCCCTGGGTCGGCATCGCGTTGCAGCGCCTGCTGGCCGACGCCGGCATGGACCCCGTGCGCGACGGGATCGACATCGCACCGATCCCCGGCTCGCTGGGCCTCAAGGTCAACATCGGCGTCACGGCGGCCGACGCGCTGGCGAACGGGCGCATCGACGGCTTTTGGGCCAACGGCATGGGCGCGGAGGCGGCGGTGCGCGCCGGCGTCGGCACGGTGGTGCTGGACACCCGCCGCGGCGATGGCCCGCCGGGCTGCTTCGGCTACACGTTCCCCGCCCTGTCCACCACCGACCGCCTGATCGCCGACCATCCCGAGGCCGCCGCAGCCGCCGTCCGCGCGATGCGGGCCACGGTCGCCGCTCTGCGCCAGGACCCGGGCATCGCCACCGCCGTCGGCCGCAAGCTGTTCCCGCCGTTGCAGGCGGAGCTGATCGCCGAACTGATCGCCCGCGACGCGCCGTTCTACGACACCGCCATCCCCGAGGCGGCCGTTGCGTCGATGAGCCAGTTCGCCCGCGACGCCGGCATCCTGGCCAGCCACCCGAGCTACGCCGACATCGTCGCGTGACGCGCGTGCTTCTGGAAATCGTCGCTTGACGCGTGTGCACCTGGAGACCGACCTGCTGGTGGTCGGCGCCGGCGGGGCGGGCATGATGGCGGCGCTCGCGGGGGAGGCGGCCGGGCGCCGCGTCACCCTGGTCGACCGCAGCCTGATCGGGCGCGGCGGCGCCACCATCATGGCGCAGATGACAGTTGCCGTGGCGCTCGGCGAGGACGGTCCCGACGATCCGCAGGCGCACCTGGCCGACACCCTGGCCGCCGGGCGCGGCCTGTGCGACCCGGCCCTGTCGGCGCTGCTCTGCGAGCAGGGGCCGGCCGCCATCCGCCAGCTCGACGCCTGGAAGGTCGGCTGGGCGCGCAACGCCGGCGGCGGCATCAAGGCAACGTTCGCGCCGGGCCATGACCGGCCGCGCTGCGCCTACGTGGATTTCCTGTCGACGGGGCCTGCCGTGTCGAAGACGTTGCGCGCGCAGGTGCAGCGCCGGGCCGGCATCCGCCGCATCGGCGACCTGTGCGTCACCGACATCGTGGTCGACGGCGGGCAGGCGGTCGGCGCCGTCGGTTTTGCCGTGACCGACGGCCGCGCCGTCACCATCGCCGCGCACGCCGTGCTGATCGCCACCGGCGGGCTGACCCGGCTGTACCGCCGCAACAGCGCCTCCGCCCACATGGGCGGCGACGGCTACGCGCTGGCGCTGCGGGCGGGGGCGGCGCTGATCGACATGGAGTTCGTGCAGTTCTTCCCGATCGGCCACCTGGCGCCGCGGATGATCGGCATGGACCCGATCATGTGGGACCCGTTCCGCTACAAGCTTGGCGGCCGCCTGCTGAACAGCGAAAGCCGCGAGTTCACCGAGGACTACGGCACGGCGGAGGACGGGCGCTACGTCGTCACCCGCGACCGCGCCACCTACGCCATCCTGAAGGAGGTCGCGGCCGGGCGCGGCTCTCCCGCCGGCGGCGCGTTCCTGAGCTTCCAGCACGTGCCGGCGGCGGAGCTGCGGGCGGCGTTCGGCCCCGTGATCGACCGGCTCGCCGCCAACGGCATCGACCTCGCCGCCATGCCGGTCGAGGTGGCGCCGATGGCGCACTACCACATGGGCGGGGTGCGGGTGGACCGCTCGCTGGCAACGTCAGTGCCGGGCCTGTATGCCATCGGCGAGGCGGTCGGCGGCGCCAACGGGGCCAACCGCCTGTCGGGCAACGCCATCACGGAGGCGCTGGTGTTCGGCCGCCACGCCGCGTTGCGGGCCGCCGCCAACGCGGAAGGCCCATTAGCATGGCGCGACGCTGCGGCGGCGGACGCGCTCGGCCTGGTCGAGTCCGCGGCCGTGTCGCCGCACAACACGGCGGCGATGCTAGCGGCATTGCAGGACACCATGTCGGACCTGGTCGGGCCATTCCGCACCGCCGCCGGGCTGACGGCGGCGCTGCAACAGATCGCGGGTTTGCAGGCGCGGCTAGGCGCGTCGCCGCCGCAGCGGCAGCCCGGCTTCGACATGGCGCGGCTGGACTGGTTCGACCTGCGCAACATGCTGCTGGTCGCCGAGGCGGTGACGCAGGCCGCCCTGGCGCGCACCGAAAGCCGCGGCGCGCACCAGCGGGAGGACCATGTCGGGCTGGATGAGGCGTGGACGCTGAACCAGGCGACCCGGCTGCGCGCCGGCCACCTGGTGCTGGAGCGCGTGCCTGCGGGTTCGCTGCAATGACGGCGACGGCGCATCTTGAGATCAAACGTGGCGCGGGATGGCAGTCGTTCGACGTGCCGTTCGAGCCGGGTCAGTCGGTGCTGGACGGCCTGCGTTACATCCGCGTGCATGCCGACCCGACGCTGGCGTTCCGGTTCTCCTGCATCAACGCCAACGCCTGCAAGGAATGCATGATGCTGGTGGACGGCAAGACGGCGTACGCCTGCACCGCCCGGCTGGAGCAGCGGACCATGCGGATCGCCCCGCTGCCCAACAAGGCACTGGTGCGCGACCTGGTCACCGAAATCGCCCCGCCGGACGAGCGCCTGGGGTAACGCGCCTGACTTTTCCCCTCCCCTTGCGGGAGGGGTTAGGGGAGGGGTAGCCGCGCGCCGGGTAGTTGACGTGGCCACCCCTCCTCCCGGCCTCCTCCCGCAAGGGGAGGAGGAGTAGTGGTGGACGCGCCGCCGCTTTGCCTCCCGCCCGGCCTCGCGCTATCACTCCCCGATGCCGGGACCGCTGCCAGACCCATTCGCCGCCTGGTTCGCCTCCCGCGGCTGGGCCTTGCGCCCGCACCAGCTTGCCATGCTGGACGCCGCCGCCGCCTGCCAGCACGCGCTGCTGATCGCGCCCACCGGAGGCGGCAAGACGCTGGCCGGCTTCCTGCCGTCGCTGGCCGAGCTTGCCGCGACGCCGCGGCCGGGCCTGCACACCCTGTACGTCTCGCCGCTGAAGGCGCTCGCCACCGACATCGCCCGCAACCTCACGGCGCCCGTCGCCGAGATGGGGCTGCCGATCACCATCGAGACCCGTACCGGCGACACCCCGCAAAGCAAGCGCGCACGGCAGAAGCTGACGCCGCCCAACATCCTGCTCACCACCCCGGAAAGCCTTGCCTTGCTGGTCAGCCAGGCCGACGCGGCCAAGACCTTCGGCAGCCTCGCCCGCATCGTGGTGGACGAGATCCATGCCCTGTCCGGTACCAAGCGCGGCGACCAGCTCGCCCTGTGCCTGACGCGGCTGGCGAAACTCGCTCCGGACGCGCGCCGGGTCGGGCTGTCGGCGACGGTCGCCTATCCGGAGGAGATCGTGGCGTTCATCGGCTGCGGCGACCCCGTGCACCGCGTCACGGTGGCGGACGGCGCGCCGCCCGACCTGCGCATCATGCTGCCGGAGGCGCGGGTGCCGTGGTCCGGGCGCATGGGCCTGGCCTCGGCCGGCGTCATCCTGCAACGCATCCGGGCGGCCGGCCTGTCGATCGTGTTCGTCAACACCCGGGCGCAGGGCGAGCTGCTGTTCCAGGCGCTGTGGA
>CAXSFF010000046.1:0-9993 GCA_964236035.1 uncultured Acetobacteraceae bacterium | reverse complement strand
CAAGTACAGCGAGATCGGCCACGTCGCGCCCGCCCAGCCCAGCAGCCCGGCGGCGATCAGCGGCGCGAATCCGCCGCTGACCGCCGCCGACACCTGGCAGCCGAGCGAGGCGCCGCTGTAGCGGGTGCGGGTGCCGAACAGCTCCGGCAGGAACGCCGCCTGCGGGCCGAACATCAGCCCGTGGGTCAGGCTCATGACCACCACCAGGGTCAGCACGATGACGGTGGGGTCGCGGGTGTCGAACAGCCAGAACATCGGGAACGCCAGCACGGCCGACAGCGCGGCGCCGGCGAGGTACAGCGGCTTGCGGCCGAAACGGTCCGACAGCGCGCCGAACAGCGGCAGCGTCACCAGTTCCGCCAGCGCCGCCAGCACGATGCCGTCCAGCACCAATGTCCGCGGCAGCCCAAGCCGGCCGGTGATGTAGACGATCGAGAACACCGTCAGGATGTAGACCCAGGCCACCTCGGACACCTTCATGCCGACGGCGATGAGGAAGGTCCGCGGCTGACGCAGGATCACGTCCAGCAAGGGCGCTTTGGCGACGCCCTCGCGGCGGACCAGCTCGAACACGGGCGTCTCCGCCAGGCGCAGGCGGATGAACAGCCCGAGCGCGATCAGCACGGCGCTGAACAGGAACGGCAGCCGCCAGCCCCAGGCCAGGAAATCCGCGTCGGACATGACCTGCGACATCAGCAGGAACGTCCCCGTGCTGGCGGCGACGCCAAGGGAGAAGCCGACCTGCACCAGGCTGCCGTAGAAGCCGCGCCGTCCCTCCGGCGCGTTCTCGATCACCATCAGCACGGCGCCGCCCCATTCGCCGCCCAGGCCGATCCCTTGCAGGAACCGCAGCGTGACCAGCAGCACGGGCGCCCACACGCCGATGCTGGCATAGCCCGGCAGGCAGCCGATCAACACGGTGCCCACACCCATGATCAGCATGGTGAGCGTCAGCATCGCCTTGCGGCCAAGCCGGTCGCCGTAATGGCCGAAGATGGCGCCGCCGAGCGGCCGGGCCAGGAAGCCGACGGCGTAGGTCGCGATCGCCGCCAGCGTGCCGACGAACGGGTCGAAGCTCGGGAAGAAGGTCTTGTTGAACACGAGGGCGGCGGCGGTGCCGTAAATAAGGAAGTCGTACCATTCGACCGTGGTGCCGATCACGCTGGCCAGCACGATCGCCCGCATCCGCGACGCATTGTCCAATCGAGCGCTGGTCGCGGTGCCTGCTGTCACGGGCCAGTCTCCTGATTGCTGGTTTGATCTAGCAACAATTGTGCCAAGTACACGCGACAACGGTACTAGCCAATGACTGCTTCACTGCTCCTCCTCCCCTTGCGGGAGGAGGCCGGGAGGAGGGGTGGCCACAACGCGAATTTCGACAACGCGGCCACCCCTCCCCCAGCCCCTCCCGCAAGGGGAGGGGAGAAGAGTTTCAGAGGTCGAGCACCACGCCGACCCGGGCGCGCGAGACGCACAGCATCATGCGGTCCTGCCGCGCCGCCACGCCGAGCACGCTGTCGCGGTGCACCACGGTGCCACCGCGGTAGCCGCACTCGCACGCGCCGCACACGCCCAGTTCACACGAGCTGGGCAGCATCACGCCATGCGCCCGCAGCGCGTCGAGGGCGGAGCGGTCGGCCGGCACACGCACCACCTCGCCGGTGGAGGCCAGGGTCACGTCAAATGGCTCGGGTACGAAGTTCTCGTCGAGCGTGGCTTGGAACACCTCGAAATGCACCTGCGCTTCCGGCCAATGCGCGGTCGCCGCGCGAACGGCGTCGGTCAGGCGCTGCGGCCCGCAGCAATAGACATGCGCGCCGGGCGCCGGGCCGCCGAGGCTGGCCGGGTCGAATCGGCCGCCGCCAAAATGAGTGACCAGGCGCTCGCCGCAGATCGCGCGCAGCTCCGCAAGCAATGGCGCCGGCGGGCGGGCGAAGTAGTGCAGCACGTAGTCGGCTGCGTTGCGCTCCAGTTGTTGAGCCATGGCGACGAACGGGGTGATGCCGATGCCGCCGGCCACCAGAATGTGCCGGCGGCCCTCGGCCGCTAGCGGGAAGTTATTGCGCGGCGCCGACACCAGCGCCATGGCGCCCGGCACCAATGCGCCATGCGCCCACACCGAAGCGCCGCGCCCGGCGTCGTCACGCTTGATGGCGATGCGGTAGGCGCTGTCCGCCGGGTCGCCGATCAGGGAGTACTGCCGGGTGCGCCCGTCCGGCAGCCGCAGGTCCACATGCGCGCCCGGCGTGAACGGCGGCAGCTTGCCTTTGGGGTGGCGCAGGGTGAACACGCTGACCTCCGGCGTGCTCGCCTCGACCGCATCCACGTGCAGCTTCATCACCAGGCGCGCGGACATGGTTCAGTCCACCAATTCGATCGCGTCACCCGGCCGGGCAACGCCGCCGGTGACGATGGAGCAGTTCAGCCCAGAGCGGTTATACAACGGCAGGTACAGCGGCCGCCCTAGCAGCTCCGCCAGGTACTTGCAGGGGAAGTTCAGCCGCCCGCCGCGCAGCACGACCTCGCCGACCCGGAACGTGCGCCCGACCAGGTGGTTGAGCGGCACCCCGCGCACCGTGAAGTTGCGGCGGTGCTCCTCCGGCAGCAGTTCGATCGGGCCGCCCTGCAGCGGCGGGTCGTTGCGGGACAGCGCCTCCAGCGTCTCGATCTCGAACAGCGTCACTTCGCGCACGTCCGGCTTCGGCGAGTAGGTGCCGGTGCCGAGGAAGTAGCGGTCGCCCTCGATGCCGCGCCCGGCGATGCAATGCGCCGCGTCCAGCTCCTCCATCTCGAAGCTGGCCGCCTCGCAGATGTGGATGTGCAGCAACGTGCCGCGCCAGCCATCGGCACCGCTGGTCCGCGGCAGCGGCATGGCGATCCGGTGCTGCGGGACCTGGTTCATGGCGCGTCCCGCAGGGCGATCGCCTCCACCTCGACCAGCGCGTCGCGGGGCAGGCGCGCCACCTCGACGGTGGAGCGGGCCGGCGGGCTGTCGGTGAACACGGTGGCGTAGACGGCGTTCATGGCGGCGAACTGGTCCATGTCCTTCAGGAACACCGTCGTCTTGAGCACGGACGCAATGCTGGCGCCGCCCGCCGCCAGCACTGCGGCGACGTTGGCGAGCGACTGCCGGGTCTGCGCCGCGATGCCGTCGGGGATCTCGCCGGTCGCCGGGTCGATCGGCAACTGCCCGGCGCAGAACACCAGGCCGGCGCCCGCCACCGCCTGCGAGTAGGGGCCGAGCGCCGCCGGGGCGGCGCTGGTGTGTACGACCGTCCTGTCCATCGCGTGTATCCTTGCCGTGACCAGCGCCTATCGTGGAACGTTTTTCCCACCGTGGAAACAGGAACGAGCCGATGAAGCAGCATGACGAGCCCGCCCGCATCGGGGTGGTGCTGTATGATGGCGTGGAGCCGATCGACCTCGGCGGCACCATCGGCGTCGTCTCGATGGCGCAGCGGGTGCTGCCGGCGATCACGGCGGTGACGATCGCCGCCGCCGGCCCCGTGCGGCTGGCCGGCGGGCTGACGGTGCTGGCCGGCCACGGCTTCGCCGACGCGCCGCCCTGCGACGTGGCGATCGTGTGCGGCGGGCCGGGATGGCGCGACCAGGTGGCAGATGCGGCGATGCTGGGCTGGCTGCGCGCGCTGCCGCCGGGGCGGGTGGCGTCCGTCTGCACGGGGGCGTTGATCCTGTCGGCGGCGGGCCTGCTCGACGGGCGTCCGGCCACTACCCGGCGTCGCGCCGTCGGGACCGAACAAGAGTCGCCGCTGGCGCTGCTGCCGACGCTGGGCCGCGGCGTGCAGGCGCGTGAGGCTCTGGTGGTCGATGCGGGCGTGGTCACCGGCGGCGGCGTGTCGCTGGCGATCGACGCGACGCTGTACCTGATCGGCCGGATCTACGGCGAGGCCTCGCGCGACGCGGTGGCCCAGGTCATCGAGTATGACCGTGCATGGGCGGCCAACCGGCGGGCACTTGGCATCCTAGAACCGGAACATAGTAAGTATTCATAACGAGGAGTACTCGTGCGGTCTAGACGCAACCCCAATGCGGGCTCGATTGACGTTGAATCGGACCTTTAAGCAACGATGCCCATTTCGCTCTCAATCACCCTGGCAGGTCACAGCTTCCAGAGATAACCGACCGAGGCGTCAGTCGCGACATGATCCGGGTATTCAGTACATCAAGGTCCGACCCGGTGATGATATTTGTTGTCACGATTAGAAATGCTCCGCCATATAGTAACTCGGCCCGCTCGCATTCCGGAGCAACGCGGGCGACGACCTCAGCGGCACTCATCCCGAATGACCGTTGGCACAGCAGATTGTCGATGAAGCACACTGGCCAGATGCGATGCACGCTATCGCGGCCGTCCACGTCTCTTTTAGTCTCGTTGGACTGAACTCTGGTGATTTCCCAATCGGCCATTTCGACCGTTTCATCAGTTCGCACGCTGACACGGTACGGTCCAAAAATATCAATTAGTTTCTGTAACGTAACACGACAAAATTCGGTATAGTCGACCTTAATAGTGTCCATAGCGAACATCAACGTGTCGTCGCACATAGATATGTCCTGATCGATCCACCCTGGGAAACGTGCGCAATACCTGACTTGGCCACCCAGACCTTCGACCAGCACTTTACGAGCGCGCCGGAGATCGAGGGAGCCATGACCCTCAAGAAGACTGAAAGGCGGTGAAATGCCGATTGCGTCGGGCCGCCAGAAACCAGGAACCTCCTCAAATTGTTGCACTAAGCTTTTGTTCAACGCCGAGTTATTTTCTTCCAGACTAGGACGACGTCTGAATATGAAGCCAGCGTACATGCGATCCCCTATTGGAAAGGTCGGATTTGCACTGATATGTTTTCTACTCCTACAAGGTGCGTTGGAACAGTGCTAGCATCCAGGCGACGGATTGCAGGAACAGCGCTGGATCGTAGCGCGGCCCCTCGTCGCGCAGGAAGGCGTGGGCGCCGTTCACCTCATGCCACTCATAGCGTGCCCCGGCCATCTCCAGCCGCTCGCGGATCGCCTGCCGCCCGGCGAACGGCACGTGCGGGTCCTGCCGCCCCCACACGAACAGCGTCTCCGCACGCAGTTCGTCCATGCGGGCGAGGCTGTCGTCCGACCTACCAGCGCCGAGCGTGCCGAAGTGGATGTCGGTGGCATAGAAGCACGCGGCGGCGCTGACCGACGGGTCCAGCGCCGCCCGGTAGGCCAAGTGGCCGCCGAGGCAGACGCCCAGCGTGGCCAGCCGCCCCGTGCACGCCGCATGCTCGCGCAGGAAGGTCAGCGCGGCCTTGGCGTCGGCATCGAACCCGGCGACGGGCTTCGTCGTCTTGAGCGCGTTGCCGCGGTCGGTGCCCGCCGGGTCGTAGCGCAGCACGGTGCCCGGCGGCTCGTGCTCGTGGTACACCTCCGGCGCCGCCACCAGGTAGCCTTGGCCGGCGACCAGCGCCGCGAGCCGGCGGATCGGGCCGGTGACCTGGTAGATTTCGGAGAACAGCAGCACGCCGGGGAAGCGGCCGGGACCGGCGGGCCGGAACAGGTGCAGCCGCATCGGCCCTGTAGAGCCGAGAACGGGGATGTCGGCGGTCTCGTCGCTTTGGATGATCATGGCGGGCCTTCGCTGGTTTTCCGATGGTCGGCGCGCATTTGGCCCTTGTGGGAAGCCACCGGGCGGAGTCTAGCTAAGACGCCGGCGTTGCGTCCACTGGCCGGCGGCAGCACATCAAGGCGAACGATCATGGGAAAAGGCGACAAGCAGCACGGCAACCGCGAGGCCAAGAAGCCCAAGGCCGACAAGAAGGCAGCCTCGGTGCCGGCATCGTTCATCAAGCCGGCGAGCGACGCCCGCAAGCCGGCCGCCAAGCCGGCGAAGTAGCCGGCGGCGCTGCCGGCGCGGTCCTTCCGGCCAGCCAGCGCGTCGCATGCCGCAAACGATTTGGTCATCTTCGGCTGTCATGATCACCGCTGATCGGGTGAGGTATGGCAGATGATTGGTCGTCGAGGGTTTGCGGCGCTGGCTGCGTCCGGAATTGTATCCTTCACACGGCCGGCATCCGCCGCAGTACGTCGCATACGCGTCGGTTTTGGTTCGGGGTACAACACGTCCTATGGCGCCGCCGCGAGGGCGCTGGCCGTGGATGTAGCTCAAGGTTCCAACGGCCGGATCAAGGCTGAGCTCTATCCGGACGCGACGCTCGGCAACAATGAAGCCATGGTAGCGGCGGTGCAAGCCGGCACGCTTGACGTCGTCATCGCCACCTCCGCTCCGCTTGCCACCTATGCGCCGGAAATTGGCCTCCTCGACCTGCCGTTCCTGTTCCGCGATGCGAAGCAGGCGCATGCTGCCCTTGACGGCCCCGAGGGCATGGAACTGGCCAGCCTTGCGAGCGCGAAGGGGCTGGCCGTGCTTGCTTGGGGGGAAAACGGCTTCCGTCATCTCACCGGCAATCGCCCCCTGCGCACCGCCGAGGCGCTGCGGGGACTGAAGCTGCGTGTGCTTCCCGCGCCGCTGCTGATCGACGCCTTCCGGGCCATGGGAGCGAATGTCGAAGCCATCCCTTACCCACAACTGTATGAAGCGCTGCTGACCGGACGGGTCGAGGCGCAGGAAAATCCGCTGCAGTTGATCCGCGACTCGCATTTCCATGAGGTGCAGAGCCACGTCACGTTGACGGCGCATGCCTACACGGCCATCGCGATCGTCGCCTCGGCCGACCTGATGGAGGATTTGGAGGCACCGGACCGCGCTGCCCTGGTGGCCGCTGCCCGCGTGGCCGCGGTCCGGTCGCGGGAATATGCGGCCGAGTCGGATGTCCGTGCGACGGAAGCCCTGCAGGCCAAGGGAATGATCTTCGTCACCGATCCCGACCGGCAAAGCTTCCTGGCTGCGATCGCGCCGGCGGAAGCAGCGGCGGCGTCGCAATTCGGCGCTGAGCGCATCGCCCGGTTGCGCCACGCCGATGCGTGAGCCTGGCGGTCTCGGCTCGTTGCGGACACCGACCCGGCTACGCTCCATCCAGGTTCAGTTCGCCGCCGGCTTCCTGGTCATCCTGACCCTGCTTTGCCTCGTGTCCGGCGTGACGCTGATCGCCGGACAAGACATCTCCGCCGGCTTTGTTCAATTTGGCACGGCGCAACGGGCCGCGGAACGGGCTGCTGCCGCCGCGGAGCATGCGACGCTGCTGCAGCTCCGCGTCGCCGAATACGTCGCCACCGAGACGGCAGGCGACCATGCCGCAGTGACGGCGGCGTTGACGGCGTTGCAGGCGGCGATCAGCGACGTGGCGACGGGCGGGCCGGTGCCGCTGCAACGCGCGTTCGACGCGGCGGTGGGCCTGGTCGCGGTCGTAGGCCAGGTCTCCGACGCGATCATCGCCCGCCACGCCGCCGGCGCCCAGTTAGCCGATATCCAGTCGGCGCTCGGCAGCACCTTCACCACGATCGGCGACACGGCGGCGCGGGCATCGGCGGTGGATGTGGTGGCGGGCGTCAACGTCGCCAACGCCGCCGCTCAGCGCGCGAGCCTGTTCGCAACGCGCTACCTGGTGTCAGCCTCCCCATCCGACCTGGCGATAGCCAAGACGGACGCATCCCGCACCTTGGTCCAACTGGATGAACTCGCGCCCATGGTGGCGGACAGCGCACGCCTGCAACGGCAGATCGGGTCTGCCAACAACCTTGCCGGGGCGCTGTCGAGCGCGGTGGACAGGCTGGAAGCCGCGACACGGGACCGTGCCGCCGCCTTGAACCGCATGGGCGCAGCCGTCGAGGTGATAAGGCACGGCATGGAGGAGGTCAGGGGCTTGCTGGAGATCGAGGCGGACAGCACGCAGGCGCGGCTGTCCGCCACGCTCGGGCGGGCCGGCGTGGTCGTGGCGTCCTGCGCGGTCAGCGCCCTGCTGCTGAGCCTGCTGTGCATGCTGGTGATCAGGCGCACGTGCATCAAGCCGTTGACGGACCTGGTGCGCGCTATCAGGGACCTTGCAGCCAACAACCTTGCCGCGGCCATCGCGCACACGGGGCGGTCCGACGAGATCGGCGACGTTGCGGGCGGCCTGGAGACGCTGCGACGTGCCGCCCTGGCAGCACGGGAAGCCGGCAGGCAGGCCGCCGTGTCCGCGGCGGCGGCGACGGAGGAACGCCAGCGCCTGGTCAACGAGAGCGCCAACGCGACGGAACGCGCGCTGGGCGACATCGCCCGCTCCGTTGGCCAGACGGCAGGCCGGCTGGTCGGCGCGGCGGACGACCTGAGCAGCATCGCCGGGCGGACGTCGACCAGCGCGGCGGACATCGTCGCGGCCTCTTCGCAGAGCCATGCCACGGCCGACAAGGTGGCAGCCGAGGCCGGCGAGCTGGCGTTGCTGATCGGGGACACCGAGGCCCGCGTGATCGATGCTGCCGGAGTGACCGCGCACGCCGCCCGCGACGCCCATGAGACGGAGGCTGCGGTCCGATCGTTAGCGAGCGCCGCCGACGGGGTGGACGCGGCGGGCCGGCTCATCGCGCAGGTGGCGCACCGGACCAAGCTCCTGGCGCTCAACGCCACGATCGAGGCGGCCCGGTCTGGCGAGGCTGGACGAGGCTTCACGGTGGTCGCCACCGAGATCAAGGCCCTTGCCGCCCAGACGGCGGCTGCGGTCGCGCAGATTGCCGTGCAGATCGGCGGGATGCGCGCTGCCGCCGACGGCTCGGCCAAGAAGATCAACGGCATCCGCGACGCGATCGGCTCCGTCAACCAGCTTACGCTGGACGTGGCGCAAACATTCAAGCAGCAGCAGGTCTTCATGCAGGGCGTGGTGGACAACGCGGTGAAGTCCGCCTCCACCGCCCATCACGTCGCCGATGCCATGCAGGTCGTCCTGAACAACGCGTCAGAAGCCGCGGCATCCGCCGACAGCCTGCGGAAGGTGGCGGCAGAGGTCGCGGTGCACGGCAGCAACCTGGACGGCGAACTCGACCGTGTCGTCAGCGAGCTTCGCGCCGCCTGACAGCCGGGCAGCCAAGCGGCTCTTTGAAGCAGGTCCCGGTCTGGCGTTGCCGGAGTGGCCGTGGGTCAGCTTGCGGTCGCGACGGCCGCGTCGCCATCGGCATGGGTCGCCTTCAGGTCGATCTGCCGGCGTCGGCGGCTCAGGAACGGCCGTTCCGCCACCATGTACAACAGCCTTGCCACGATGATGGCGACGATGCTTTGCGCCAGGGCCGACATCCAGTAGGTGCCCGCCGAGGTCAGGTGCAGCTTGTTGATGACCTGTGCCACCAGCCCGATCACCAGCCAGTGGAACAGGTAGAGGCTGTAGCTGAACACCCCGACGTAGGCGAACATCCGGACCGGCAACAGCCGCGCGAGCTTCTCGTCGACGGGGTTGAGGGCGACCAGGAGCAGGCCGAAGACGAGTGCCACGATCGTCGCCATGCCCGTGTCGATCTTGAAGGTGTAGCTGCTGCTGAAATGGACCCAGGCATAGGCGCCCTGCAACGCAACCGTCGCCAGCAGCATGCCGTACGCCAGCGGCCGGCGCAGGGTCAGGACGTCCAGCACCACGACGCCCAGACCGAATTCCGGCCACAGGTCAAACGGGTAGGAAACCGCATCCGGTACCGCCAGCACGGCCAGGCTGCACCCCAGCGTCATCATGTGGCAGAGGTCGAGCACCAGGCGGTCGCGGCGGAACCTCATCGCGGCCAGCAAGGCAGCGGCGACCAGCACGTAGAAGGCGGCCTCGTAGCAGAGCGACCAGAAGATGGGGGAAAGCGGCTCGACATGGCACACCCGCTGCAACAGCAACGCCGCGCACGCGTAGTCGAGCGGCGGCCGGGCGAACAGCCGTTCCGATGCCATGGAACTGCTCGGCAGCATGTTGCGCGCGACCAAGTAGGCGGCGGTAGCCGACACCAGCACGCCCAGCACCGAGGCGAGCAGGTAGGGCGGGTAGATGCGGCGAACGCGGGCCGAGGCGAACGCCGCCAGCGGGTTTGGCTGGT
>CAXSFF010000045.1:0-10011 GCA_964236035.1 uncultured Acetobacteraceae bacterium | reverse complement strand
GATCAACGGCCGCCGCCTGGAGGACGCCCCCGTTTCGACGCTACGCACACCCGGAGTCTCCGCGGCCGACCGGGCTGGATCGACCGTCGACCCGACCAACGGCGCCGGGCCGAGGGACTCGACGCCATTCAGCGGCTCGCCTGATTCTGAGTTCGGGAGCGGCGGCCAGGCGGACCGGGTCGATCCCTCCGCCGGCAACGCTCCCTCGACACCCAATCTCGACCGTTAGCCATCCGTCAGCCGGCGACGTGCAGGGGCGCCGCCGTCCGCTCCTGCAGCCCGGCCAGGTCCAGCCCCGGTACGATGTCCACCACGACGAAGCCGCGCTCGGCGACGTCCAGCACGGCCAGGTTGGTGTAGACGCGGCTGACGACGCCCAGGGCGGTGAGCGGGTAGCTGCAGCGTTGCACGATGCGCGACTCGCCGGACTTGGTGGTGTGCTCCATCACCGCCCACAGCCGCCTTGCCCCTGCCGCGAGGTCCATGGCGCCGCCGACCGCGGGCGCGAAGTCGTTGTCGCTGCGCGACCAGTTGGCGATGGCGCCGTTCTCCGCCACCTCGAACGCGCCCAGCACGCAGAGGTCCAGGTGACCGCCGCGGATCAGGGCGAAGCTGTCGCTCTGGTGCACGTAGGAGCCGCCGGGCCGCAAGGTGACGTGCTGCTTGCCGGCGTTGATCAGCCAGGGGTTCACCTCGCCCGGTGCCGGCGCCGGGCCCATGCCCAGCACGCCGTTCTCCGAGTGGAAGATCACCTCGCGGTCCAGCGGCACGTGGTCGGCGACCAGGGTGGGGATGCCGATGCCGAGGTTGACCCACCAGCCCTCAGGGATGTCTGCCGCCACCCGGGCCGCCATGGCGACGCGGTCCCGCACTTCGATGCTCATCGCAGCTCCCTCAATCCGTTGGCAACGCGTTCGGCACGTGCACCACGCGGTCGACATAGATGCCCGGCGTCACCACGCCCTCCGGGTCGAGCGCGCCCAGCTCCACCAGGTGCTGCGACTGCACGACGGTCAGCTTCGCCGCCATCGCCATCACGGGGTTGAAGTTGCGCGCGCTGTCCTTGTAGGTGAGGTTGCCCCAACGGTCCGCCTGCCAGCACTCCACCAGCGCCACGTCGCCCGGCAACGCGTATTCCAGCACGCAGCCGCGGCCGTCGATCTCGGCGGTGGGCTTGCCCTCGGCCAGCTTGGTGCCGAACGCGGTCGGCGTGTAGAACGCCGGGATTCCTGCCCCGGCCGCGCGCATCCGCTCCGCCAGCGTGCCTTGCGGCACCAGTTCCAGCTCGATCCGGCCGGCGCGGTACAGCGCCTCGAACACCACTGAGCCGACGCTGCGCGGGTAGCTGCAGACGATCCGCCGCACCCGGCCCAGTTCCATCAGGCGCGCCAGGCCGGCATGGCCGGTACCGGAGTTGTTGGCGACGACGACCAGGTCTTTGGCGCCCTGCTCGACCAGCCCCTCGATCAGCGCGTTGGGCTGGCCCACCGAGCCGAAGCCGCCGACCAGCACGGTAGCACCATCGACGATCCCGGCCAGCGCCGCCGCCACGTCCGTCACCCGCTTGTCGATCACATTCCCATCCTTGCGGCGCTCATCCAACGGCAGGATGGCCCCCGCCGTGGGAGGAGGCAAGCTGGGGCTAGTTCTGCGCTTCCGGCGACAGCACCATGCAACTCGTGTGGCGGCTGAGTTTGTCGCACGCCTGCGCTGCCGCGTCGCGCGACAGGCCGAC
The DNA here is from genome assembly GCA_964236035.1 of uncultured Acetobacteraceae bacterium. Taxonomy (GTDB): domain Bacteria; phylum Pseudomonadota; class Alphaproteobacteria; order Acetobacterales; family Acetobacteraceae; genus CAXSFF01. The sequence goes on along the minus strand of CAXSFF010000045.1, from coordinate 8,276 downwards.
CAGGCGCGCCCGGTACAGCGTGCCATGCGGCTCGCGCACGCCGGCGACGGCGGCGTGCGCGGCGGCCAAGGGGCTGGCCGCCTGCTCGCGGGCGTTGGCGACGGCGATCTTGGCGAGGCCCTCGTTGCCGAACGCGCCGACCTGGATCGCCCATTGACCAGTGCTGCCGTGATACAGCGGGGCCGGGGCAGCCATCGCGCTTTGCATCAGGTGGAAGCCGGACTCCCGATGCTGCAGGCTCTGCGGGGCGTAGGCCGGCTGCATGCTCGGCGTGAATGGCGGCGGTTCGGGCAGCGCTGCGACCTGGGTGCGCTCGGGCGCACGGTACTGCGGCACCCGAACGGGGATCGGCCGGTCGAAGGCGGGGTTGGGGGCCACATAGGCTGGACGCGAGACTGGCGGCGGCGTGTAGGCCGAGGACGGCCCGTCGTTCGGCACTGGCGCCGCGGTGTAGCGGTCGGGCTCCGCCGCGGGCTCGGCGGCGGCCGTGGCGAAGCTTTGGACCGGCGGCGCGGCGACGGCGCTGCGGCTTTCGGCACGCGGCGTCCAGCCCGGCGGCGGGTCGAACGCGCCGTCGCTGTTGGATGGCGGCGCATAGGCGACTTCCACCGGCGCCGACGGCACGGGCGCCACGGGCGCCGCAGCGGGCGGCACATACGCCGCCGTGGCACTGGCATCCGGATAGCGCGGTCCGGCCGGGATGTTGGCGGGCAGCGAGTTCATCGCGTACTGCTCGGCGACCGAGCGCTTGTGCGGGAAGGTGTCGGTGATGTGCGGGCCGATCTTGGCGACGTAGCGCCGGGTCTCGTCAGGCAACGGCCGGTCGCGGGTCAGGAAGTCGTCGAGCCGCCCCGGTCCACCGTTGTACGCCGCCAGGAAGCCGGGCGAGCCATACAAGTCGTACAGCTCACGGATGTAGGCGGTGCCCGCCAGGATGCTGTTGTGCGGGTCATAGGGATCGGAGCCGAGGCTGTAGCGCGACCTTAGCTCGTCATAAGTGCTCGGCATCACCTGCATCAGGCCCATCGCGCCGGCGCCGGAGGTGATGGGATGCCCGTTCATCTCGGTGCGCCCACCCGACTCGACCCGCATCACCTCCCGAATCCAGCGCTCGGGGATGTCGTAGCGTTCGGACGCCTCCTGGATGTAGGGCCCCCATGGGTCGCTCGCCGGCCCGGGCGCCACATAGCTGCTGCGGGCGGAGCGCTCGTATTGCGCCGCTTCCTGCGCGGCGGGCACCGAGTGCGACCCAGCGCAGGCCGACAACAGGCCCAGGACCCCAAGGCAGCCAGCCACGCGAACGCCGGACGTGGATGGGAACCGCGGGATCGCGGGCGTCGAAAGGGCTGGCGTCATGCGGGACAGGTCTCCGTCTCTCAGGAACTCAGCGCCCGGCATCGCAGGGCGCTTGATGGGGCGGCGAGCAAGGCGGAGGCCCGCATGCGGGCGCTCAGGTGACTCGGCAGGAAGGCCTCATAAGTGGCTAACTGGAAAGCCCCTTGTCGACAAGCACCGACGCCCGGCGGCACAAAATAATTTCAGTTTTGTTCAGGACTGTGGTTTCGGCGGCACAACGCGCCCGCTTCCTCGACCGCCGGCTTCCCGGTGTTTGAGTTGCGGGTGGGGCGTCGATCGGGTATCGCGCCCCGCATGCAAACGATCACCACTCCGCTCGCAAGGTTGGCGCGCGTGCCCGGCCAAAGCCTGGAGATGCTTGCCAACCCCACCCCGCGCGAGCGATTCGCGCTGGCGGCGGCCGACCTGGCGGACGGCCTGTGGATGACGCGGCTGGCCGCCACCCTGGGCTGGCTGGACATCAAGCTGCGCTACCGCGGGTCCGTGCTGGGGCCGTTCTGGCTGACGCTGTCGACCGGCATCATGATCCTGGCCATGGGGGTGCTGTACTCGCAGCTGTTCCACATGCAGCTGCAGGACTACATGCCATACCTAGCGCTGTCGATCGTGCTGTGGAACACCATCGGCGGCGTCGTCAGCGACGCCTGCGCCTGCTTCACCAGCGCCGAGGGCACCATCCGCTCGACCCGGCTGCCGTTCACCGTCTATGCCACCCGCGCGGTGATCCGCAACGCCCTGGTGCTGGCCCACAACGTGCTGGTGATCATCGCCGTGATCGGCTTCTTTAACGTGTGGCCGGGCTGGAACGCGCTGGCCGCCCTGCCCGGCTTGGCGTTGTGGCTGGTCGACTCGTTAGCCGCATGCCTGCTGCTGGGCACGTTCTGCGCCCGGTTCCGCGACATCCCGCCGATCGTCGAGAGCATCATGCAGATCGCCTTCTTCCTGACGCCGATCATCTGGCGCCCGGAGCTGATCGGCACCGGCGTCCGCTACCTCCTGCTCAACCCGTTCTACCCGCTGATCGCCGTGGTGCGGGACCCGCTGCTCGACGTGGTGCCGTCCGCCCAGATCTGGGGTTCGGCGCTGGTCTGGAGCGCGCTGCTTTGCCTGGCGGCGACGCTGGTGTTCGCGCGGCTGCGCGGACGGCTGTCGTTTTGGGTCTGAAGGCCATGGCATACATCGAGGTCGAGAACGTCTCCATCAACTTCCCGCTGTATCACGGCAACGCCCGCAGCCTGAAGAAGACGGTGCTGGCCGCCGCCTCGGGCCGGGTCGGCTCGGACCGGCAGAACCGGGTGGTGGTGCAGGCGCTGCGCGACATCTCCTTCACCCTGCGGCCCGGCGACCGCCTGGCGCTGGTGGGCGGCAACGGCGCCGGCAAGACCACGCTGCTGCGGGCGCTGTCCGGTATCTACGAGCCGATCGCCGGCCGCCTGTATATCGAGGGCGATGTCGGCGCGCTGCTGGACGCCAACCTGGGCATGAACATGGACCTGTCCGGGCGCGAGAACATCATGCTGCGCGGGCTGTACAACCAGATGCCCAAGGCCGCGATCGCCAGGATGGCCGAGGACGTCGCCGAGTTCGCCGAGCTGGGCGAGTTCCTGGAGCTGCCGGTGCGCTTCTACAGCTCCGGCATGACGGTGCGGCTGGCGTTCGCGATGGCGACGGCGATCCGGCCGCAGATCCTGCTGATGGACGAGTGGTTCCTGGCCGGCGACGCCGCGTTCATGGAGAAGGCCCGCGCCCGCCTCGAGACCCTGGTCCGCGAGGCGAAGATCTTGGTGCTGTCCACCCACATGGAAGCCGTTGTCCGCAGTTGGGCCACGCGGGTGATCTGGCTGGACCACGGCCGCATCCGCGAGGACGGCGGCGTCGAGGAGGTGCTGGGCCACTATCTCAGCGCCAGCGTGCCCCAACCCCAGCTCCCCGAGCCGGTGCCCGTGTAGCATGGCCGACCCCGGGCCGGTCGCCATGGCCGAGGCGGCGCTCGCCACCGACCGCGCGCATGCCGACCCGGCGCTGTGGATCACCCGGGTGCCGGACGCGGCGGTGCTGGACCGCGCCCGCGTGCTTGAGGCAGAAGGTCCGCGCGGCCGGCCGTTCTGGGGCGTGTGCTTTGCGGTCAAGGACAACCTGGACGTGGCCGGGCTGCCGACCACGGCGGCCTGCCCGGAGTACGCCTACACGCCCGGCGTCAGCGCGCCCCCGGTGCAGCGCCTGCTGAACGCGGGCGCGATCGTACTGGGCAAGGCCAACCTCGACCAGTTCGCCACGGGGCTGGTCGGCGTGCGCAGCCCGTACGGCGTGCCGCGCAACGTGTTCGACCCGGCGCTCGTGCCTGGCGGCTCGTCGTCCGGCTCTGCCTGCGCCGTGGCGGCGGGGATCGTGCGGTTCGCGCTGGGCACGGACACCGCCGGGTCGGGTCGGGTGCCGGCGGGGTTTGGCAACATCGTCGGCATCAAGCCCACTATCGGCAGCGTTTCGACCACGGGGCTGGTGCCGGCCTGCCGCTCGATCGACACGGTGTCCGTGTTCGCGCGCAGCGTCGACGAGGGCCTGGCCGTGCTGCGGGTGATCGCCGGCTTCGACGCGGACGACCGCTATTCCCGCGCCGCGTCCGTCCCGCACCTTCGCCGCGCGGCGGCAGCGCCGGGCGGCCGGCTTGGCGTGATCGACGCCGCCGCGCTGTGTTCGCCCGAAGTTGCCGCAGTCTACCGGACGGTCGTCGCCTCCCTTCCCGGGGCCGAAATCGTCGATATCGCCGGGTTCCTCGCCATCGCCCGCCTGCTGTACGACGGCCCATGGGTCGCCGAGCGCACGGCGGCTCTGCGCGACGTGGTGGAGCAGCGGCCGCAGATCCTGCATCCCGTCACCCGCCGCGTGCTGGAACAGGGCCTGCAACGGCGCACGGTGGATGCGTTCGACGCCTTCCACGCCCTGGCGCAGGCCCGTCGGGACGCCGCGTCGCTGTTCGCGCATGTCGACGCGCTGCTGCTGCCGACGGTGCCGTTCTGCCCCACTTTGGCGGAGCTGGCGGCGGACAGCATCGGGCCGAATGCGCGGCTCGGCGCGTTCACCAATTTCGTCAACCTGTGCGACCTGGCGGCGATTGCGGTGCCTGGCGGGTTCGACGCGAACGGGCGTCCGGTCGGCGTCACCCTGGTCGGTCCCGCCTGGTCCGAGGGACGGCTGGCGGCGATGGCCGACACGCTGCACCGGGCGGCGACGGACCGGATCGGCGCCACCGCCGTGAAACTGCCGCCCGCCGCCGCGGCCGACCCGGTGATGGCGGACGAGACCGCGCTGTTCTGCATCGGCGCGCACATGTCGGGGCTGCCGTTGAACGCCCAGGTCACGGCGCTCGGCGGCCGTTTCATCCGCGAGGTCCGTACCCGGGCGGAATATCGCCTCTACGACCTCGGCAACCGGCCCGGGCTGGTGCGCACGGCGGCCGGCGCGGCGATCGCCGGCGAGGTCTGGGCCCTGCCCCGCACGGCGGTCGGCGCGCTGCTGGAACTGGTGCCGCCGCCGCTCGGCTTCGGCACGGTGGCGCTGGAGGATGGCCCTTGCCTCGGTTTTCTGGCCGAAACGGCTGGGGTAGCGGGAGCTGCCGACATCACGGCGCATGGCGGCTGGCGAGGCTGGCTGGACGCTTGTGACGCCAACCATGCCTGACTCTTCTCCCCTCCCCTTGCGGGAGGGGCTGGGGGAGGGGTGACGCGCGGCAGATATCGCGTTGTGGCCACCCCTCCTCCCGCAAGGGGAGGAGGAGCAGTGCAGCGGTCAGCGTCCAATGCCGTTGATACAACTCCAACCCGTCATTGCGAGCCGCTGCTTGGCGGCGTGGCAATCCAGGGCCGCGCGCCGGAATCCTGCCGTGTTGCCCTGGGTTGCTTCGTCGCAAGCGCTCCTCGCAATGACGGCTAGGAGGTCATCCCGGCCACCATGGCGCCGATCGCCAGCGCGGCGGTCAGGCCGGGGCTCTCGATGCCGAACAGGTTGACCAGCCCAGCGATGCCATGCTCGGCCGGCCCGACGATGGCGAAGTCGGCCGCCGGGTCGTGCGGGCCGCTGATCTTGGGGCGCATCCCCGCGTAGCCCGGCATCAAGGCGCCGTCCGGCAGGCCGGGCCAGTAGCGACGGATCGCGGCATAGAACCCGGCGGCGCGGCTAGGGTCCACGTCGTACTCCTCATGCTCTACCCACTGCACGTCGGGGCCGAACCGCGCCTGCCCGCCCAGGTCGAGCGTCAGGTGCACGCCCAGGCCGCCGGGTTCCGGCACCGGGTAGACCAGGCGGCTGAACGGCGCGCGCCCGGCCAGGCCGTAGTACGACCCCTTGCACAGCCAGCCGCGCGGGATGGTCTGGCTCGGCACGCCGGCGATGCTGCGGGCGAGCGCCGGGGCATGCAGGCCGGCGGCGTTCACCAGCACGCGGCAGCGCAGCTCCAGCGAGGACGCACAGCCAACCCGCAGCCGGATGCCATCGCCGGCCGCCTCGCCACCCAGCACGGGCGCGTGGAAGGCGAACAGCGCGCCCGCGGCCTCGGCGTCGCCCTGATAGGCCAGCATCAGCGCGTGGCTGTCGACGATGCCGGTCTCGGGCGACAGCAGCGCGGCGTGCGCCCGCAACGCCGGCTCCAGCGCGCGGGCGGCGGGTGCGTCGAGCCATTGCAGCGCCACGCCGTTCCTGGCCGCCTGCGCCTGGATCGCCGCGAGCGCCGGCATCTCTCCCGGCGTGCTGGCGACGATCAGCTTGCCGAGCTTGCGCATGGGGACGCCGTGCTCCGCGCAATACGCATACAGGGCTTGGCGGCCCGCGACGCACAGCCGGGCCTTGAGGCTGCCAGTCGCATAGTAGATACCGGCATGCACGACCTCGCTGTTGCGCGACGAGGTGACGGTGCCGATGGCGCCTGCCGCCTCCAGCACCAGCACCTCCCGCCCGGCCTGCGCCAGCGCCCGCGCCACGGCCAGGCCGACCACGCCCGCCCCCAGCACGATGGCCTCGACATCCTCGATCATGAATGCAGCATCCCCCACCTCGCCGCTTCGCGCCACCATCGTCGGCGCCGGTCCCGCCGGGCTGATGGCGGCGGAGCGGCTGGCGTTGGGCGGCGTCGCCGTGACGGTGTTCGACCGCATGCCCACGCCGGGCCGCAAGCTGCTGATGGCGGGGGTTGGTGGCCTCAACCTCACCCATGACGGCACGCTGGACCAAGTGCTGGACCACTACGGCGCGGCCCGGCCGGCGCTGGCCGCAGCCCTCGCCGCCTTCCCTCCGGATGCGCTGCGGGCGTGGTGCGCGGCCCTCGGGCAGCCGGTGTTCAGCGGCAGCAGCGGCCGGGTGTTCCCTGTGGCGATGAAGGCGTCGCCGCTGCTGCGCGCCTGGCTCGCGCGGCTGGACGGCCTCGGCGTCGTGCTGCGGCCGCGGCACCGCTGGCTCGGCTGGGACGCGGCCGGCGCGCCCGTGTTCGACCCGGCGGCCGATCCCTTGTCGGGCGCGCAGGTGCTGGCGATGGGCGGCGCGTCCTGGCCACGGCTCGGCTCGGACGGGGCCTGGATGGCGGCATTGGCGAACGTGGCGACGCCGCTGCGCCCCGCCAATTGCGGCTTCCTGACGGACTGGAGCGAGCACTTCCGCACCCGATTCGAAGGCGCTCCGCTCAAACGCATCACCGTGAGCTTCGCCGGCAGGACGGTGCCCGGCGACGCCACCATCACCGCCGGCGGCGTCGAGGGCGGGCCGTTCTATGCGCTGTCGGCCGCCCTGCGCGACACCATCGCCGACGCCGGGCACGCGACGGCGATCATCGACCTGCGCCCCGACCTGACCCTGGCCGAGCTGGCCCGGCGGCTGGCGGCGCCGCGGCGGGCGCAGTCGCTGTCCACCTTCCTGCGCAAGGCGGCCGGGATGCCGCCGCCAGCGATCGGCCTGCTGCGGGAATGCGCCGGCATGCCCGCGGACCTCGCCGCCGCCATCAAGGCGCTGCCGCTGCGGCTGACCGGCTTTACAGGGCTGGACCGCGCGATCTCGACCGCCGGCGGCGTGCGGTTCGACGCGCTGTCCGGATGGATGCTGCGGCCCGGCGTGTTCGTCGCCGGCGAGATGCTGGACTGGGAGGCGCCCACCGGCGGCTACCTGTTGCAGGCGGCATTCAGCACGGGATACGCCGCCGGGGAGGCGGCGCTGGCCTGGCTCAGGCGCCCAGGCTGAGCACGAAGCGGGTGCCGCTGTGGCTGCGGTCCAGCTCCACCGTCGCGCGCACGGTGCCGGCCATGGCGTTGACGATCACGGCGCCCAGCCCGCTGCCCTTCGGCTCGAGGCCGTCCGGGTAGCCGACGCCGTCATCCTCCACCACGAGCTGCACCACGTCCTTGCCGCGCCGGCTGAGATCGACGCGGATGTCGCCGCGGCCGGCGGGATAGGCGTATTTCAATGCGTTGGTCACCAGCTCGTTGACGATCAGCCCCAGCGAGACCGCCTTGTCGGTCTTGACCCGGATCGGCTCGGCCTGCAGGCGGATGGTGCCGCGCTCCTCCTCGCCCGCCATGCGGTCCAGCTCGTCGAGCAGGCCCTGCAGGTACTTGTCCATCTCGACGAACTCGACGTCGTCGCTGGTATACAGCCGTTGGTGCACCAGGGTCACCGCCTCCACCCGCTGCGCCGCGCGCCGCAGCATCCCGCGCGCCTCGGCATCGGTCACCTTGCGCGCCTGCATCTCGATCAACGAGCTGATCAATTGCAGGCTGTTGGCGACCCGGTGGTTGACCTCCTTCAGCAGCAGCGCCTGCTGCGCCGCCAGCCGCTCGAATCGGTCGCGGCTCTCGCGCAGCTCCTGCTCGGCCGCCGCCTTCTCCTGGCGCAGCCGGGACTGGGTGTGCGCCTGGCTGATCGACGCGGCCAGGAACTCCAGG
>CAXSFF010000044.1:0-10041 GCA_964236035.1 uncultured Acetobacteraceae bacterium | reverse complement strand
GCTGCCTGGCGGTTCGCTGGAGTCCGATGCCTATATCTGGCAGCGCCGCTGGACCCCGGCGGTGGCCGCGGCGGTCACGGCGAACGCCGGCCTGTTCCGCACCTGGCACGTGCTTGCCGCCGAGATCGCCGCCGACGGCACGCTGGCGGCGACCCAGGCGGATTGGTCCCGTCTTGCGGCTGGTGGCCACGCCGTGGTCCCTGTCGTCCGCATCGAGGGCCGGATCGACGCCGGGCGCGTGCCAGGCCTGGTCGACGCCATCCGGACGACGCTGGCTGCGCTGCCGGCCGGCATTCAAGGAGAGGTCGAGATCGACCACGACAGCGCCACGTCGCGACTTGCCGGGTATGCGGGCTTCCTGCACGCGCTGCGGGCGGCGCTGCCCGGCACGAAACTGGCCGCCACCGCCTTGCCGACGTGGCTGTCCTCGGCGGATTTCGCAGCCGTCGCCGATGCCGCCGACCTGTTGGTCCTGCAGGTGCACTCGATCGATGACCCGCGGCTGGGCCTGTTCGACCCGGCGCGGGCGACGCGTTGGGTCGACGCCCTCGCCCGCCAGACGCGGAAGCCGTTCCTCGTCGCCTTGCCGGCGTACGGCGCGCGCGTTGCCGAGACGCCCGGCGGCCGGACGCTGGCGGTTTCCGCCGAGATGCACGCGATGGACGGTTCGGCGGGTATGGAGACGGCCGCCTCCCCCGCGGCTGTGGCGGGCTTTCTCGCCGGCTTGCGGCGGGATCGTCCGGCTGCGCTGGATAGGGTGGCGTGGTTCCGGCTGCCGACGGCGGACGACCGCCGGGCCTGGGGCATGGCGACGCTGCGGGCCGTGATGTCCGGGCAGCCGCTTCGCCCGGACGTCAGGATCGAGACCCGGCCGGGCTGGGACGGCGGCCTGTTGGACATCCTGGTCGTCAACGCGGGCGAGACGGACGGCGTGTTGCCGGCATCGGTGCCGCTGCCTGCGGAGTGCGGCATCGCGGACGGCGTCGGGCAATATCGGCTGGATGGCGCCAGGCTCGTGACACGAGGCAGCGGTCTGTTGCCGCCGCACCAGGCGGTGGTGGCGGGCTGGATGCGGTGTGGCGCGGCCGGGGAGCAGCCTCATGCGGCGGAGTGAGGCATGTGTCCTGGCGCTGGGCGGCCTGATGGTCGCCGCGATGGCGCAGGCCTGTGTCGAAGGCGTGCCATGGCAGTTGTTCGACCATCGCGAGGTGATCCGGGAGGCGACCCCGGTGAACAGCTTCGCCTGGGCGGCCAGCCATCTCGTGCCGGCTCCCGACCCCGTGGCCCCGCTGCCGCAGCACGCCGGCGACAGCTACGCCCAGCGGCGCGCCGCAGCCGAGACGTCAAGCCTGAGCCAAGCGCAACGCGACGCCGTGCTGGCGATGCGGGCGGCGTCGAACGCACGCCTGGCGCTCGTCGCCGGGATTGCCCTGCCGGCGTCGATCCGGCTTTACACGGCTGGCGCAGTCGCCTTCACGCAGGGCGATGTGCAATCGGCCACAGGCTACTTCAGGCAGGTGCTCGGCCTGCCGTCCGCGGCGGCGGCGGCACGCGCGGTATGGGCCACCTACATGCTGGCGCGCCTGGCAACAGCCCAGGGCGACCCGGCGGGCGCTGCATCGAGCTACCGGCAGACGCGCGCGCTGGCCGCGCAGGGCAGCCTGGACCCGCTTGGCCTGGCTACGGCCAGCCTGGGCGACGAGGCGCGGCTGCGGCTCGACGCCGGCGACGGCTCCGCCGCGGTGGCCCTGTATGCCGAGCAGGCCGCTCGCGGGTCCGATGAGGCCGTGCAATCGCTGCGCATGGTGGCGGAGTCCATCATGGCGCGACCGGAGCGCCTGCCGGCAGCGGTGCGCGACCCGCTCACGCAGCGCCTGCTGGTGGTCCATGCCCTCGCGCTGACCGGCGACTACCTGCATGGGCTGCATGCCGGCGGCACCCTCTATCAAATCGATGCCGACGGCTTCTGGCCTCCAGACAGTTTGGACACCCATCCGCTGCATGCGCTGTTCCATGCGATTCGTGACTCCAAGGTCACGGTCGCGGGTACAGACCAGTTGGCGGCGCTCGCCTACCAGCTATACGACCGTGATGCGGCGCGCGCGTTGGCGGCGGCGTCCAGCACGCCTCTCGCGCTCTGGATTCAGGCGAAGCTGGCGCTGCAATCCGCCGACAACGCCCTGGGCGCACGCTTGATGGCCCAGGCGGTCCGCGCCTCCGCGCAAGCCGGCGGCGCGGCATCCCTGGAGCCATCGAGCGTCGATCTGCTGCATGGCGAGGCGGCGGTCTGGGCGTTGGGCCGTGGCGACTTCATCCTGGCGATGCAGGTGCTTTGGCCCGCGGCCTGGACCTATCGGGGCGATGTCGCCTACCTGGCCGAGCGGGTGCTGACCACCGACGAACTCAAGGCCTTTGTCGACAGGCACGCGCCAGTGGCCGAACCGCCACCTGCCGACCTGTCCGCGAGCAATGCCGTGAACCTGATCCGGGACTTGCTGGCCCGCCGGCTCATGCGGGAAGGACGGTATGACGAGGCTCCGCCCTATTTCAACCATCCGGCCCAAGGCGACGCGGACACGCGCGCGGACGCCATCGCGTTCGCCAAGGCGTTGCGCCGCTCCCAGGGCGCGTTCTGGGCATCGGACCGGGCACAGGCCGGATGGGAAGCGGCCGTGCTGCTGCGCACCCGGGGCATGGAGATGATGGGCACCGAGACATCACCGGATTTCGGCGGTGTGCGAGGTGGCTGGGAAAACTGGGGCTTCGGGCCTGGGCCTGGCGGACCTTTGGGGCAGCGGGAAGAAACCTTCGTCCAGGACGAGCTGATCCGCTACGACGCCAGCCGCCCCGCACCGGACCTGCGGTATCACTACCGTTACCTTGCGGTGGATCAGGCGCTGCGGGCCGCCGACGAGCTGCCGTCCCGCAGCCAGGCGTCCGCCGCCATCCTGTGCCAGGCGGCGGGCTGGATGTTCAGCAGCCATGCCGACGAGAAGGCGCACGCCATCTACCGCCGCTATGTCGGCACGGGGGCGGTGGTGCCCTTTGCCACGCATTTCGGCCGTGCCTGTCCGGAGCCTGATTTTGCGGCGGTGTCCGCGACGCGGGAGAAGCTGGCCACGCTGGAGGTTCGGGACGCCGTTCACCGAAACAAGCCAAGTCTGGCCGCCGCCGCCTTGCTCCTAGCCGTTGCAGGATTTGCGGCGGTGCGGGCGCGCAGACGCCGAGGCTAGAACGTGCCTGCCTCAAGGTGAGGTGTAACCGGCAGTGCCCGGAATTCCTGTTCCTCAGAGGCGGTCGTATGCGGACCCAGCAAAATATTCTCCAGCAGCGCGGCACATTAAATAATTTTTAGGCGGAAATGCTGCCGTGCACCCCATGTCTATCGGCAAGGTTGCAGATCCGAAAAGATTTGGCGGTGAAACGACTTGTTCTGCTGATAGGTGTTTGTCTGGCAGACCTAGACTGTTTGTAGCCACCAGCTGGTCAAGACGGCGTTACTTCACATGGACTCTGGCATCACTGCCGATAACGGTGGTGGTCAGCTTTCCACTGGAGGTCTTGTCGGTGGCGATTTGGTTACAGTTCAGGTTGGACCAGCGCCGAGCAACAATGCGTATGCTCAAAAGCTGAACTTCAACCCGCTAAGAACTCATTCTAACGAACCATATGCTAGTTCGCTGAAATAGGCCGAAACTCGGTCTTCTCTACGGTCCGTCCCATGCAAATCATACGGGCACGCTGTTTAACTGCATCTACTAAAGGAAATAATATGAAAATCCGTGCAATCGTGACTGTCTCAGCGTTGGTTTTGCTTAGCGCCTGTGCCCATCAGCCGGTGGATACTGCCTTCGCGCATATTGACTCCGGTATCACCGCCCAGAATGGCGGCGGCCAGAACTCGACGGACGGTCTGATCAATGGTGATCTGAAAACCACTCCGGTTGGCCCCAGCGGCCCCGTTCGCAAGTCAGGCTCGCCAACAGACGGCTTGGGCGGCCCGTCGGCCGACCCGCCTTATCTGGCCGGCAGGCATCTGCCGGACTCTCCCGAGGTCCGTTAACAGTCCGAAGTCCATGGCCAACCAAAATCCGGCACCTGGCCAGACTTACAGGCGCCGGTTTTGGAAGGCCCGTCTTTGCTACGCCTTCATCGTAAGTTGAAAGCTTTTCACCGCGAAGCTGGCGCACGAGTATTTGTTTATAATACGATCAGTCCGTTAGCCGGCCCCGCCGAAACCGCCAATGCCGGAACGGCCAGTCCACCACCCCGCCGACGAACAGCGCCCACCACACTATCACCGGCTGCAGCGCCAGCCGAGGCGCATGATACCACCAGGTCAGCTGCACCTGCCCCGCCGGCAACCCGTCGACCGCGTGCTTCACGTTGGCCGGGAACACGCACACCGCATACAGCGCCAGGCTAATCCCCGCCGCCCGGCGCAGGCCGCGCGTCATCAGGCCAACCGACCCGGCGATCTCGCACAACCCCGTCGCCATGATCACCTGCCGCGGATACGGCACCCAGTCCGGGATGATCAGCAGGAACGTGCCCGGCGCCGCCAGGTGGAACACCCCCGCTGTCAGATAAATGCTCGCCAGCGCCCAACGCGCCGCGACACGGCCCCTGGCCACGCCCGGCGCAACCCTTCCGATCGTCAATCCCTGCCTCCTAATCAGTCAGCGTGTCCGTGGCCGCGAGCGGCAGCGTCGTCGCCTCCCCCCGCGCCGACGCCTGCGGGGGCACCCAGGGACGCGTGCCGCGGGAATCCCGGTCTGACAGCACCGTCGCCATCCCGTCGCGCAGCCACACGGCATAGGCGCCGTTGCGCCAGACAGTGAAGCGGTCGATGTGCGGCAACGCCGGGCACACGGCGGCGGCGGGTTCCGCCGACACCACCAGCATGGCGCCGGCGCAGTCCATCGGACGCAGGCTGCGGGCCAGCAGGATACCGGCGCCGCGACGATGGATGGCGCAGCCGTCGGCGGTGCAGCGCACGTCGCCGGATGCATCGGCTTCCGGGAACGGCGTGGTCAGCCCCGTCGCCCAGTATTGCTGCCAGGAGTCGAACTCGAAGTGCGCGAAGCCGGGCCGGGTCTGGACGTAGGCCGGCGCGCCGTCCAGCGCGATCAGCCTGGCGTCGCCCGACACCAGCAGGTCCGCCGTCGGGCTGGCCAGGCCCGACAGCAGGCCGAGCAGGATCACCGCAACCCCCACAAGCCGCAGCCGCGACCGCCATAGGCCGAGCCAGGCCAGGCCGAGGCCGACCGCCGCCAGCCCCCAGCCAGGCATGTGCGGCACGGCGATGGTCGCGGCCGGCAACGACGACACGCTGCGCGCCACCCACAGCACGGCATCGATGCCAAGGCCCATCGGTGCCAGCGCCAGCCGCTCCAGCCCGAACGGCATCAGCGCCAGGGCCAGCATCCCCGCCGGCATGATCCAGGTCGCGGCCAGCGGCACGGCGACCAGGTTGGCCAGGATGAAGTACGCCTGCACGTGGCCGAAATGATACGCGGCGAACGGGGCGGAGGCGACGCCCGCCAGCAGGCTGGTCAGCATCAGCGCCGCCCCATGGCGTGCGCCGTGCCAGCCCAACCCGCGTCCGCGCAGCCGCGCCAGCGCCGGGCGCATCGCCTCGTAGCCGGCGATCAGCGCCAGCACGGCGGCGAAGCTCATCTGGAAGCCGACGCCCACCACCTCCTGCGGTGCCAACAGCATGATCGCGATACCGGCCAGGGACAGCCCGCGCAGCGAGATCGCCCGGCGGCCCAGCGCGATGCCCAGCGTCACCAGCGCCGCCATCGCGAAGCTCCGCAGGATCGGCACGTGGCCTCCAGTCAGCAGCAAGTAGCCCGCCCCCGCCAGCAGCGCCGCCACCGCCGCGACCTGCTTGCACGGCCAGAACAGCGCCGCCCGCTCCGACAGCGCCAGCGCCAGCCGGGTGCCGCCCATCACCAGCCCCATGACGATGCCGATGTGCAGCCCGGCGACCGCCAGCAGATGCGCCAGCCCGGAGTCGCGGAACGCCGCCCGGTCCGCCAGCGGGATCGCCGTGGTCTCGCCGGTGAGCAGGGTGGCGGCGATGGCGCCCTCCGTCCCCCGCAGCGCCGCCAGGATGCGTCCGGCGATGGCGTCGCGAGCGGATTGCAGCCAGCGCGCCGCACCCCGGGGCGGCGCCTGCGACACCAGCTCCACGGAGCCAAGCGCCGTGCCCGACGCGCCGAGGCCGGTGTAGAAGGCATCGCGCTGCAAGTCCCATGCGCCCGGGTACGCCGGCATGGCGGGTGGGCGCAGCAAGGCGCGCACGCTGATCAGGTCGCCAGCCGCGAGTGGCCCCTGGTCGTTGGGCCGCAGGCGGACGTGGACGAAGCGGGCGATCTCCGGCCCGCCGCCCAGATGCACGTCGGCGACGGTGATGCGGCGGCCCTCCGGCAGCGGGTCGACGCCGCGCACCACCCCCGTCACGATCACCGCCGTGCGCGGGAAGCCGGCCAGCGGCAGCGCGCGCCAGGTGGCGAACTGCGCCGCGCCGAAGCCGATCGACCCGGCGAGCAAAACCAGCGCGCAGCCCCGCACCGCCAGGCTCAGCCACGCCAGCCGCACCAGGCAGGCCACGCCGGCCGCCAGCGCCAGGCCCAGCCACCAGGGCGGCTCCGCGAGCCGGGCGAAATAGGTGGCGACGCCAATGCCCATCGCCACCGTCAGCCACGGGGCAAAACGGCCGCGCTCGCTGGCGATCCAGGCGTGCAGCCACGTCAGCCGCAGCGGGCCGCCGACACGCCCGGCCGCTGTCGCCGCGAGGTTCACGGGGGTACTATAGCACTCCCCTCCCCATCCGGCATTTTCACGTGCTATTGCCCGGTGCATGACCGTCCGCACCCGCTTCGCGCCCTCGCCCACCGGCCTGCTGCACATCGGCGGCGCGCGGACGGCACTGTTCAACTACCTGTTCGCCCGCCATCACGGCGGCCAGTTCCTGCTGCGGGTCGAGGACACCGACCGCGCCCGCAGCACCGAGGCGAACACCCAGGCGATCCTGGACAGCCTGGCGTGGCTCGGCCTCGACCCCGACGAGGCGCCCGTGTTCCAGTCCACCCGCGCCGTCCGCCACGCCGAGGTGGCCCATCAGATGCTGGCCGCCGGCCACGCCTACCGTTGCTACGCCACCGCGGAGGAGCTGGCGGCGATGCGCGAGCAGGCCCGCGCCGAGGGCCGCGCCCCCCGCTACGACGGGGCTTGGCGCGACCGCGAGGGTCCGCCGGGCGCGCCGTTCGCGCTGCGGCTGCGCGCGCCGCAGACGGGGGAGACGGTAATCGAGGACTTGGTGCAGGGCAGCGTGCGGGTCGCCAACAGCGAGCTGGACGACATGATCATCCTGCGCAGCGACGGCAGCCCGACCTACCTGCACGCCGTGGTGGTGGACGACCACGACATGGCCGTGACCCACGTCATCCGCGGCGACGACCACCTGACCAACACGTTCCGCCAGGTGCAGGTGTACCAGGCGATGGGCTGGCCGCAGCCGCAGTTCGCCCACATCCCGCTGATCCACGGGGCGGACGGCGCCAAGCTGTCGAAGCGCCACGGCGCTGCGGCGGTGACGGAGTTCCGCGACGAGGGCTACCTGCCGGAGGCGCTGTGCAACTACCTGTTGCGGCTGGGCTGGGGGCACGGCGACGCGGAGCAGCTCGACCGGGAGGAAGCGATCCGGCTGTTCGACCTCGACGGCGTCGGCCGCGCCCCGAGCCGGATGGACTACGCCAAGCTCGGCCACCTGAACGGCGTCTACCTGCGCGCGACCGACGACGGGGCGCTGACGGCGGAGGTCATGCGCCGGCTGTCGGAGCGGGGGCTGCATGCCGCCGGCGCCGAGGCGCGCGTGCTGGCGCTGATGCCGGGCCTGAAGGAACGGGCTCGAACGCTGGTGGAGCTGGCCGACAGCGCGGCGTTCCTGGCTCGCGAGCTACCGTTGCCGATCGAGCCGAAGGCGGCGGCGCTGCTGACCCCGCAAAGCCGCGCGATGATCGCCGCCGTGCTGCCGAACCTGCTGGCGACCGATTTCTCGACCGCGGCGCTGCACAGGGCGCTGCAGGCGTTCGCCGAGCGCACGGACATGAAGCTGGGCCAGGTGGCGCAGCCGCTGCGCGCCGCGTTGACGGGCGCCACCACCAGCCCCGGCATCGACGCCGTGCTGGCCGCGCTCGGCCGCGACGAGGTGCTGGCCCGGCTGGCCGCTTCCCCGCTGGCCGCCGCTTGAACCTTCCCAGCCGCCACCTGCTGGCCATCGAGGGCTTGCACCCGCCGCAGATCGCGGCGCTGCTGGACCTGGCGGAAAGCTACGTGCTCCTCAACCGCTCCGGCCAGACGCAGCGCGACCTGCTGCGTGGGCGCACCCTGATCAACCTGTTCTTCGAGGACAGCACCCGCACCCGCACCAGCTTCGAGCTGGCCGGCAAGCGGCTCGGCGCCGACGTGATCAACATGTCGGTCAGCAGCTCCTCCGTGAACAAGGGCGAGACGCTGCTGGACACCGCCGGCACCCTGAACGCGATGCGGTGCGACCTGCTGGTGGTGCGCCACGACCAGTCCGGCGCGCCCAGCCTGCTGGCGCAGAAGGTCGACGCCGCCGTGATCAACGCTGGCGACGGCCTGCACGAGCACCCGACCCAGGCGCTGCTCGATGCGCTCACCATCCGCCGCCATCTCGGCCGGTTGCAGGGGCTGACGGTGGCGATCTGCGGCGACGTGCTGCATTCCCGCGTCGCCCGCTCCAACATCCATCTGCTCAGCGCGATGGGCAGCCAGGTGCGCGTGGTCGGCCCGCCGACGCTGATCCCGGCGGAGGTGGCGCGGCTCGGCGTCAGCGTGTTCCACACCATGAAGGAGGGGCTGGCCGGCGCCGACATCGTCATGATGCTGCGCCTACAACGCGAGCGGATGACGGGCGGGATGGTGCCGAGCGCGCGCGAGTACTTCCGCTTCTTCGGCCTCGACGCCGACACGCTGGCGTTCGCCGCGCCGGACGCCCTGGTGATGCACCCGGGGCCGATGAACCGCGGCGTCGAGATCGACAGCGCCGTCGCCGACGACCCCGACCGCAGCCTGATCCGCGAGCAGGTCGAGATGGGCGTCGCCGTGCGCATGGCCGTGCTCGACGCCTGCGCCCGCCGGACCCGCCGCAATGGTTGACACGCTGATCAGCCACGTGCGGCTGCTCGACCCGGCGAGCCGCCTGGACGCCGCCGGGTCGCTGCTGGTGCGCGACGGCTGCATCGCCGATTTCGGGCCGTCGCTGGGCCGCCCCGACGGCGTGACAGAGGTCGACGGCGACGAGGCGGTGCTGTGCCCCGGCCTGGTCGACATGCGCGCGGCGCTCGGCGAACCGGGGTTCGAGCACCGCGAGACCATCGCCTCCGCAGCCATCGCCGCCAACTCCAGCGGCATCACCACGCTGGCCGTGCTGCCCGACAGCCTGCCCGCGATCGACGACCCGGCGCTGGTGCGGCTGCTGCGCGCGCGCGGCGAGGAGACGGGGCGCCTCACCATCCTGCCTTACGGCGCCGTCACCCGCGGCTGCCGCGGCGAGGAGCTGGCGGAGATCGGGCTGCTGCTGGAGGCCGGCGCGGTCGGCTTCACCGACGGCCAGCGCGCCATCGGCAACGCCCGGCTGATGCGCCTCGCCCTGTCCTACGCGCGCGGCTTCGGCGCCCGCGTCACCCAGCACCCGGAGGACCCGGCGCTGGCCCATGGCGGCGTCGCCACGGAGGGCGAGCTGGCGACCCGGCTCGGCCTGCCCGGCATCCCCGTGGCGGCCGAGGAGATCATGGTCGCGCGCGACATCGCCCTGGTG
Organism: uncultured Acetobacteraceae bacterium; assembly: GCA_964236035.1. Classification (GTDB taxonomy): domain Bacteria; phylum Pseudomonadota; class Alphaproteobacteria; order Acetobacterales; family Acetobacteraceae; genus CAXSFF01. The sequence goes on along the minus strand of CAXSFF010000044.1, from coordinate 188 downwards.
CGGCTGACCGGCGGGATGGTGCATTTCGCCCATGTCTCCACGGCGCGCGCCCTCGACCTGGTCCGCCGCGCCAAGGACGAGGGGCTCGGCGTCAGCTGCGACACCGCGCCACCATACTTCGACCTGAACGAGACGGCGATCGGCGACTACCGCACCTACGCCAAGCTGTCGCCGCCGCTGCGGCCGGA
>CAXSFF010000043.1:0-10056 GCA_964236035.1 uncultured Acetobacteraceae bacterium | reverse complement strand
GCGCGCCGACCGCCAGCTCCTCGATCATGAACTGGAAGTCGTAGTCGCCGGACAGCGCCACGATCTTGCGCGCCGGGTCCGCCGCGCGCACGCCGAGCGCCGCCGGCAGCGTCCAGCCGAGCGGGCCGGCCTGGCCGCAGTTGATCCAGTTGCGCGGCTTGTAGACATGCAGGAACTGCGCGCCGGCGATCTGCGACAGCCCAATCGTGCTGACGTAGCAGGTGTCGCGGTCGAGGATCTCGTTCATCTCCTCGTAGACGCGCTGCGGCTTCAGCGGCACCTGGTCGAAGTGGCTCTTGCGCAGCATGTTCTGCTTGCGGTGCAGGCAGCTCGCGGCCCATTGGCTGCGGTCGCGCAGCGTGCCGGCCGCCTTCATCTCGCGCGCCACGGCGATGAACGCCGCCAGCGCGGCCCCGGCGTCCGAGACGATGCCGAGGTCGGGGCCGAACACGCGGCCGATCTGGGTCGGCTCGATGTCGACATGGATGAACTTGCGGCCCTTGGTGTAGACCTCGACCGACCCCGTGTGGCGGTTGGCCCAGCGGTTGCCGATGCCGAACACGAAATCCGAGTCGAGGAGGGTCGCGTTGCCGTAACGGTGGCTGGTCTGCAGCCCGACCATGCCGGCCATCAGGTCGTGGTCGTCGGGGATGGCGCCCCAGCCCATCAGCGTCGGGATCACGGGCACGCCCGTCAGCTCGGCGAACTCGACCAGCAGGTCGCTGGCGTCGGCGTTGATGATGCCGCCGCCCGCCACGATCAGCGGCCGCTCGGCGGCGTTCAGCATCGCCAGCGCGCGCTCGGCCTGCTTGCGCGACGCCGCCGGCTTGTGGACGGCGAGCGGCTCGTAGGCGTCGATGTCGAACTCGATCTCGCCCATCTGCACGTCGATCGGCATGTCGATGTGCACGGGGCCGGGGCGGCCGGAGCGCATCACGTGGAACGCCTGCTGGAACACCGACGGCATCAGCGCCGGTTCCCGCACGCAGACCGCCCATTTGGTCACCGCCTTGGCGATCGTCTCGATGTCGACGGCCTGGAAATCCTCCTTGTACAGCTTGGCCCGCGGCGCCTGCCCGGTGATGCACAGGATCGGGACCGAATCCGCGCCGGCGGTGTAGAGCCCCGTGACCATGTCGGTGCCGGCGGGGCCGGAGGTGCCGATGCAGACGCCGATGTTGCCGGGCTTGGCGCGGGTGTAGCCGTCGGCCATGTGGGACGCGCCCTCGACGTGGCGCGCCAGGATGTGGCGGATGGCGCCATGCCGGCGCAGCGCCGCGTAGAATGGGTTGATGGCGGCGCCCGGGACCCCGAAGGCCACCGAAACGCCCTCGCGCTCCAGAATCAGGACCGCCGCATCCACAGCTTTCATCTTGGCCATCGTCTTCCCCTCTCGCCTCGTTGGAAGCATCATGGCAGAGGGAAAAACATTTTGGGAACGATCCCGCATCCTGGAATCACTGGTCAATACCCAATCATCATCAATGTGTTGTCGGGTTCTGGCGATCGATTTGGCGCCTCCGCGCGGTTCAGGGCGGAGGATTTCCCGTATGCCGGAAGCACGCCTCGATTTATTCGTGCCTTCAGGCAATCAGCCAATAGAAGAACAATGCGGAGGGCTCGGTCCATGGCGCAGCAGGTGACGAAGGCAAAGCCGCGGGCTGGCAGCGACCAGGTGCAATCCTTGGTGCGGGCGCTGGCGCTGCTCAACCGGATCGCGGAGGCAGCCGACGCGGGCGCCACCCTGACCGAACTTGCCCAACAGGTCGGCCTGCCGCCGTCCACGGCCCATCGGCTGCTGACGACGCTGGAGCAGGAGCGCTACGTGCGGTTCGACCATGAGGGCCGGCTTTGGTCCGTGGGCGTGCAGGCCTTCGTCACCGGGTGCACGTTCACCAGGACCCGCAGCCTGGTCGGCATCGCTCGCCCCCACATGCGCCACCTGATGGAAGACAGCGGCGAGACCGTCAACCTTGCCGTGGAGGATGACGGCATGGCGGTCTATCTCGCCCAGGTCGAATGCCGCCAGATGATGCGCGCGTTCGCGCGGCCTGGCTCGCGCGTGCCGCTTCACTGCTCCGCGGTCGGCAAGGCCATCCTGTCGGCCGTGTCCGACAAGACGCTTTCCAAGATACTGCACCAGCATGGCATGCCCCGGCTCACCGTGAAGACGATCACCACGCCTGCGCTGCTGCGAGCCGACCTGGAGCGCACGCGAACGGCCGGCTACGCCATCGACGACGAGGAGCACGCTGTCGGGCTGCGCTGCGTCTCCGCTCCCGTCTTCGACGAAACCGGCTACGTCATCGCGGCTGTTTCAGCATCAGGCCCGATGGCTCGGATCGTCGATGAGAGGGTGGCCCAGCTCAGCTCGCTCGTGCTGGAAGCGGCGCGAGCCATCTCCGCCGACATGGGGGCAAGCCCGACCCGGCGGCATTGACGCAGAACGCCAGAAAGCAGCCTTTCAGGGAAATATCGGGTTGCTGGTCTCGATCTTGCCGGCCGCAGGGAGCACGCTGGCGTCCCAGCCGCCGCCCAGCGCCTGGATCAGGGCCACGCTGGCCACCAGGCGGGAACCCTGGATGCTGAGCGCGGTCTGCTCGTAGCTCAGCTCCAGCGTCTGTTCCGTGATGACGGTGGTGAAGGCCACGGTGCCCGCGCGATACTCGTTCAAGGCGATCGCGGTGGCGCGCCGGATGGATTGCACGGCCTGTTCCTGCACCTCCGCCTCGTGCGCCAGCACCCGCAGGGCGACGAGGTCGTCCTCGACCTGCTGGAACGCGGTGAGCGTCGTCTGGCGGTAGAAGGCGACGCTCTGGTCATAGTTGCCGCGCGCGACGTTCACGGCGGCGGTGCGGAAGCCGCCGTCGAACAGCGTCTGCGTCGCAGCCGCGCCAAGCGACCAGATGCGGTTGCCGGCCGAGATCAACGACCCCAGCGGGTTGCCGGTGAACCCGTACAGCGCCGACAGGTTGAAGGCGGGGTAGTACGCCGCGACGGCGACGCCGATCAGCGCGTTCTGCGCCTGCACGGCGCGCTCGGCAGCCGCGATGTCGGGCCGCCTTTGCAGCAGCGTGGACGGCAGGCCCGGCGGCACCACGGGCACCGCGCCGGGCAGCGACCCGGCCGCGATGGCGAGTTCGGCCGGCGGGTGCCCGGTCAGCACGGCGATGGCGTGCTCGTACTGCCCACGCAGGTTGGCGACGCCGATGGCCTGGGCCTGCGTGTTCTGCACCAGCGCCAGCGCCGCGACCACGTCGCCCCGTGCCGCGACCCCCACGTTGTACTGGTTCTGCGTTATGTCCAGCGACCGCTGGTACTCGGCGACGGTCCGGTCGAGCAGCTGCTGCAGCGAGTCTTCGTAGCGCAGGTCGAAATAGTCGGTGGCGAGCGATCCCTGCGCCGATAACCGGGCCGAGGCCACGTCCGCCGCGCTGGCCTGCGCATTGGCCACATCGCTCTCGACCTGCCGGCGGATGCGCCCCCAGACATCGATCTCCCAAGCTGCCGTGCCCTCCAGCGTGTTCACGGTCGACGCGCGGCCAAACGCGCCTGCGCTGGCGCCGCTTCGGGTGACGCCTGCATTGGCGTTGATCGTCGGGAACAACTGGGCACGCGCTTCGCCGACGATGGCCTGCGCCGTGCGGTAAGCGGCCTCCGCCTCCTTGAGGGTCTGGTTGGAAACGTCGACCTGGCGCTCCAGGGCATCCAGCACGGGGTCGTTGTAAATTTTCCACCAGGCGCCGCGGTCGGCGGCATCCTGCGGCTGGGCAATCTGCCAGCCATCAAGCTCCTTGTAGACGGCCGGCACGGGCGCCGGCGGCGTCCGGTAGTCCGGCCCGACCTTGCACCCCGAAAGCACCAGGCACGCGATCAGCGGCGCAAGCCTCACTCGGCGGGCTCCGGAGCCGCGGGATACAGGCGTTCGCGCAGCCGTGCCGCCCATGACGCCAGGCGATCCAGGTACAGGTAGACCACGGGCGTCGTGTAGAGCGTCAGCACCTGGCTGAGGATCAGGCCGCCGACGATGGCGATGCCCAGGGGCCGCCGGATCTCGCCGCCGTTGCCGTAGCTCAGCGCCAGCGGGACCGCCCCCAGCAGCGCCGCCGTCGTCGTCATCAGGATCGGGCGGAACCGCAGCAGGCAGGCCTCCGTGATCGCCTCGAGCGGGCTGATGCTGCGGCTGCGTTCGGCCTCGATGGCAAAGTCGATCATCAGGATGGCGTTCTTCTTCACGATCCCGATCAGCAGGATCACGCCGATCAGCGCGATGATGGTGAACTCCGTGCCGAACGCCATCAGCGCGAGCACGGCGCCGACCCCGGCGGACGGCAAGGTCGAGAGGATGGTGAGCGGATGGATGTAGCTCTCATACAATACGCCGAGCACGATGTAGACCGCCACCAGCGCCGCGCCGATCAGCAGCGGCTCCTGCGCCAGGGACTGCCGGTAGGTTTGCGCCGTCCCGGAATAGCTGCCGCGGATGGAAACCGGCATGTGCAGGCCCTGCATCGCCTGGTCGACCGCGGCGGTGGCGTCGCTCAACGACTTGCCCGCGGGCAGGTTGAACGAGATCGTGGCGGCGACGAACTGCGACTGGTGGTTGATCGCCAGCGGCGTCTTGCCGGGCGCGAAGCGGCTGATCGCCGACAGCGGGATCATGGTTTCCTGCGCGGTGCTCACGGCGGCGCCCGACGAGGCGCCGCCGCCGCGGCTGCTGGCCAGGGCGTTGGAGGCGGCGTTGCGCGACGAGCTGCCGGCGACGCTGGCGGCGGTCGGCGTGCTGGCGGCACTCGACGCGGGCGTCGCCGTCAGCGAGACCGGCGGGGTCGCGACGGCTGCCGACGCGGTGACGGTGACGGGCGTCGCCGGGCTGGTGGCGGCGGCCGGAGTCCCTGGCGCCGCCGTGGCCCCCATGACGGTCCCCGTCACCAGGTTGCTGGTGGAGGTGCCGCTCGCGGTGCCGCCGCTGGTGCTGATGTAGACTCCTTTCAGCGAGTCGGGGCTTTGCCAATAACGTGGCGCCACCTCCATCACGACGTGGTACTGGTTCTGCGCGTTGTAGATGGTCGACACCTGGCGCTGGCCGAACGCGTCGTACAGGGTGTTGTCGATCTGGCTTGGCGTGATGCCGCGCCGCGCCGCCGTGTTGCGGTCGATCACCAGGTTGGTCTCCAGCCCGTTCTGCTGCTGGTCGGAGTTCACGTCCGACAGCGCGGAGCTGCGCTGCAGCGCCGCCGTCAGCAAGGGCGCCCACTTGGTCAGCTCCTCCGTGGTGTCGGCCTGCAAGGTGAACTGGTACTGCCCGTTGCCGGAACGGCCGCCCACGCGGATGTCCTGCACCGATTGCAGGAACAGCCGCGCCCCCGGGATCGTGGCGAGTTCGCGCCGTAGCCGGGCGATCACCTGGTCCGAGGTCATGCTGCGCTCCGCCAGCGGCTTCAGGGAGACGAACACCGACCCCGTGTTGGTCGACTGGCCGCCGCCGCCGCCGCCGCCGCCGGTGAAGCCCGCCACGTTCTGCACCGCCGGGTCGTGCTGCACGATCGCCATCAATTGGGCGAGCTTCTGCTTCATCGCCTGGAACGAGATGCTCTGGTCGGCCTGGATGCCGCCGTTGAGCCGCCCCGTGTCCTGCTGCGGGAAGAACCCCTTCGGGATGACGGCCAGCAGGTAGACGTTGAGGCCGACGGTGGCGAACAGGATGAGCATCACCCAAGGCCCGTGCCGCAGCGCCCAGTTCAGCGAGTGGCCATAACCCGTAGTCACCCGGTCGAACAGGCTGCGCCGGGCGGCGCGGCGCGGCTGCGCCCGCAGGAACAGCGCGCACAGCATCGGCGTCGTGGTCAGCGAGATCACCATCGACACGGCGATAGCGACCGACAGGGTGACGGCGAACTCGCGGAACAGGCGCCCGACGATGCCGCCCATCAGCAGGATCGGGATGAACACGGCGATCAGCGAGACGCTGATCGAGACCACGGTGAAGCCCACCTCCCGCGCGCCGAGCAGGGCGGCCTCGACCCGGTGCATCCCCGCCTCGATGTGGCGCTGGATGTTCTCCAGCACCACGATCGCGTCGTCCACGACAAAGCCCGTCGCCACGGTCAGCGCCATCAACGACAGGTTGTCCAGGCTGTAGCCGAGCAGGTACATCACGGCGAACGTGCCGATGATCGAGATCGGCACGGCGACCGCGGGGATCAGCGTCGCGCGCACGCTGCCCAGGAACACGAACACCACCGCCGTCACCAGCAGCACGGAGAGCGCCAGCGTGCGCTCCGTGTCGGCGAGCGAGGCGCGGATGGTGACCGTGGGGTCCACCGCGCGCACGATGGTGATGTCGTGCGGCATGGCCTCGGCGATCGGCGGCAGCGCCGCATAGACGCTGTCCACCGTCTGGATGATGTTGGCGCCGGGCTGGCGGAACACGATGATCAGGATGGCGGGGTCGCCGTTGGAAAGCCCCTGGTTGCGCAGGTCCTCGACGCTGTCGACCACTTCGCCCACGTCAGACAGCCGGACCGCGCCGCCGTTGCGGTAGGCTATGATCAGCGGCGCGTAGTCCGCGGCGTGGCTGGCCTGGTCGTTGGTGTAGATCTGGTAGCGGTGGTCGCCCTCCTCGATCGCGCCCTTCGGGCTGTTGGCGTTGGCGGAGGCGAGCGAGGCGCGCACGTCCTCCAGCCCGATGCCGTACTTGAACAGCGCCCCGGGGCTGAGCTCGACCCGCACCGCCGGCAGCGCGCCGCCGCCGACCACCACCTGGCCCACCCCCGCGATCTGCGACAGGCGCTGCTGCATGACCGTGCTAGCGGCGTCGTAGAGCTGCCCCGGGGTCAGCGTCTTGGAGGTGAGCGACAGGATCAGGATGGGCGCGTCGGCCGGGTTGACCTTGCGGTAGGTCGGGTTGCTGCGCAGGCTGGTCGGCAGGTCGGCGCGGGCGGCGTTGATCGCGGCCTGCACGTCGCGCGCCGCCCCGTCGATGTCGCGGTCGAGGCCGAACTGCAAGGTGATCCGCGCCGTCCCCACGGAGCTGATCGAGGTCATCTCCGCCACGTCGGCGATCTGGCCCAAGTGGCGCTCGAGCGGGCTGGCGACGCTGGTGGCGACCGTCTCGGGGCTGGCGCCGGGCAGTTGCGCGGTGACGGACATGGTCGGGAAGTCCACCTGCGGCAGCGGCGAGACCGGCAGCTGCAGGAACCCGAAGCACCCGGCGAGCGCCACGCCGATGGTCAGCAGCACCGTCGCCACCGGCCGCGCGATGAAGGGAGCCGAGAGGTTCAAGCGCCGCCCACCGTCAGGACGGCGCCCCGTCGCCGGCCAGCCGCTGCTGCGGCTTGCGGCCGGTCAGGCGCACGGCAAGCCCGTCGAACAGCAGGTAGATCACGGGGGTGGTGAACAGCGTCAGCACCTGGCTCACGATCAGCCCGCCGACGATGGTGATGCCGAGCGGGCGGCGCAGCTCCGACCCCACGCCCTGCCCCAGCATCAGCGGCAGCGCGCCCAGCAGCGCCGCCATGGTGGTCATCAGGATGGGGCGGAAACGCAGCAGGCAGGCACGGTGGATGGCGTCGCGCGGCGCCAGGCCCTCGTCGCGCTCGGCCGCGATGGCGAAGTCGATCATCATGATCGCGTTCTTCTTCACGATGCCGATCAGCAGGATGATGCCGATGATCGCGATGATGTCGAGATCGTCGCCGGCGATCATCAGCGCCAGCAGCGCGCCGACGCCGGCGGACGGCAAGGTGGACAGGATGGTGACGGGGTGGATGAAGCTCTCGTACAGCACGCCCAGCACGATGTACATCACGACCACGGCGGCCGCGATCAGCAGCAGCTCGTTGCCCAGCGAGGCCTCCAGCGCCGCCGCCTCCCCCTGGAACGCGGTGATGAAGCTGGCGGGCAGCCCGATCTCCCGCTCGGCCGCGCGGATGCCGCTCACGGCCGCGTCCAGCGACGCGTGCGGCGCCAGATTGAAGGAGATGGTGGCCGCCGGGAATTGGCCGAGGTGGCTGATCTGCAAGGGCGCCGCGTGCTGCGACACCTTGACGATCGCCGACAGCGGCACCTGCCCCGTGGTGGACAGCGAGGACGGCAGGTAGATCGCGTCCAGGCTGTCGAGCGAGTGCTGCAGCGCCGGGTCGGCCTCCAGGATCACGCGGTACTGGTTCGACTGGGTGAAGATGGTCGAGACGATGCGCTGGCCGAACGCGTCGTACAGCGCGTTGTCCACCGTCGCCGGGGTGATGCCGAAGCGCCCGGCGGTCGCGCGGTCGATCAGCAGGCTCACCGCGCTGCCCTGCTGCGCCAGGTCGCTGCCGACGTCGGCCAGCGCCGGGTCGCGGCTCAGCCGGTCGACCAGGCGCGGCACCCATTCGGCGAACTCCGCGCCGTTGGCGTCCTCCAGTACGAAGCGATACTGCGAGCGGCTGACGGCGCTGTCGATCGACAGGTCCTGCACCGGCTGCAGGTACAGCGCCGCGCCGGCGACGCCCGCGACCTCGCGTCCGATGCGCCGGATCACCCCGCTGGCGTCGAGGTCGCGCTCGCCCTTCGGCTTGAGGTTGATCAGGAAGCGGCCGGAGTTCAGCGTGGCATTGGTGCCGTCCACGCCGATGAAGCTCGACAGGCTTGCCACCGCCGGGTCCTGCAGGATCGCCGCCGCCAGCTCCTGCTGGCGCTGCGCCATCGCCGCGTAGGACGTGGTCTGCGCCGCTTCCGAGATGCCCTGGATGGCGCCCGTGTCCTGCACGGGGAAGAAGCCCTTCGGGATCGCGACGTACAGGAACCCCGTGAGCGCCACGGTGGCGGTCGCCACGGCAAGCGTCAGCACCCGGTGGTCCAGCACCACGTCCAGGCCGGCGCCGTAGCGGGCGACGACCCAGTCGAACGCCTGCTCGGCGCGCAGGTCGAAGCGACTGCGCTCGCTGTGCGGGCGGTGGCGCAGCAGCAGCGCGCACAGCATCGGCACCAGCGTCAGCGACACCACGGCGGAGATCACGATGGTCACGGCGAGGGTCACGGCAAACTCGTGGAACAGCCGGCCCACCACGTCGCCCATGAACAGCAGCGGGATCAGCACGGCGAGCAGCGACACGGTCAGCGAGATGATGGTGAAGCCGATCTGCTCGGAGCCTTTCAGCGCCGCCTGCAACGGCCGCTCGCCCTCCTCCACGTAGCGGGCGATGTTCTCGATCATGACGATGGCGTCGTCGACCACGAACCCCGTCGAGATGGTCAGCGCCATCAGCGAGAGGTTGTCCAGGCTGAACCCCAGCACGTACATCGCCGCCAGCGTGCCGACCAGCGACAGCGGCACCGACAGGCTCGGGATGAAGGTCGCCGGCAGGTTGCGCAGGAACAGGAAGATCACTAGCACCACCAGCCCGATCGACAGCAGCAGCTCGAACTCGACATCCGCCACGGAGGCGCGGATACCCGTGGTGCGGTCGGTCAGCACGGCGATATCGAGCGACTGCGGCAACCCGGCCTCGATCGCGGGCAGGAGCGCGCGGATGCCCTCCACCACGGCGATCACGTTGGCGCCGGGCTGCCGCTGGACGTTGAGGATCACGGCGGGCGTGGTGTCGGCCCATGCGCCGAGCTTGGTGTTCTCCGCCCCGTCGATCGCCGTGGCGACGTCGGACAGCCGCACGGGCGCGCCGTTCCTGTAGGCCACCACCACGTCGTTGTACTGCGCGGCGCTGGTGAGCTGGTCGTTGGCGTTGATGGTGGACGCCTGCGCGGGGCCGTCGAAGTTGCCCTTCGGCGTGTTGACGTTGACGTTGCCGAGCGTGGTGCGCAGGTCATCGATGTTCAGCCCGTACGCCGACAGCGCGCGCATGTTGACCTGCACCCGCACCGCCGGGCGCATGCCGCCGCTGATGCTGACCAGGCCGACGCCGGGCTGCTGCGAGATCTTCTGCGCCAGGCGGGTGTCGGCGAGGTCCTCCACCTCCGTCAGCCGGAGGCTCTTGGAGGTGATCGCCAGCGTCAGGATCGGCGTGTCGGCCGGGTTGACCTTGGCGTAGATCGGCGGCGCCGGCAGGGCGGCCG
>CAXSFF010000042.1:0-10277 GCA_964236035.1 uncultured Acetobacteraceae bacterium | reverse complement strand
ACTCCGACGGCATCCGGGTTCGCGTTGCCCCACGTCGCGGGTTGCTGGTTGGTGCTGTTGAAGTTGCCGACGCTGATGCCGCGGGCGTTGGCCCAGCAGCGGTTTCCGGTAATGGCCGCGAGGCGGAGTGCCTTGGCGAGATTTGGATCGTTGAAGTCGGCGCAGAGACCATAGCCGCCATTGTCGTGCGCGCGGGTCTGCGATATCCTGGCACCGTCGATCGCTTGCAGCCATATGCCGTGGGCCGCATTCCCGCTCGCTTCGCAATCCTCTATGATATGACTGCTTGTGGCCGGGTCGGACGCCTGAACGGTCAAGCCGTTGCCCAAGGTCGCACCTGAGCCGTTTGCAAACACGCAGGCGCTGAATCGGCCGGAGATGCAGGTGGGCGTGACCAGGACACCCCAGGTTTCTCTCTGGACGGCGGCGCGGTTGGCGTCAAAGGTAATGCCATGGGCGGTAAACGAGGCACCTTGGACGCTGATCCAGGCGCCTCCGCTGATCTGTCTGTTACGCCGAATAATGGTCTGGCCAGGGGTGCCGATCAGGGTGGCGGCGAACGGGATGGTCCACTGGCCAGAAATGACGTAAGTCCGGGGCGCCAACCGAACGGGCCGGAGCGTTGCGACGGCGGCAGTGAACGCTGCAGTATCGTCCGTGATGCCGTCGCCGACCGCACCAAAGGATTCCGGAGTGATCGAGGCGGAGAGCAAGTCGGCAAGGGTATGCGCGACCGTGGCGCCCGTCGGTGTGACCAAGGCAAGTGATGCGGCGATGCCGGCCAGAAGCAGGGGCGCCGCTGGAGTGGCGGCAAGGCTGCCGGCAACAAGGGTCAGACCGCTGCCGATGCCGATCGTCTCCGGTCTGCCAAGCCCGGTGGAACTCCGGCCAAGCAGGGTTGCTGCCGGCAGGACGAGCTGTGCCTGGGTGCCGGCCAGGATCTGCGCGCGGGTGACCCGGCGTACCGTGCCGGACTGGCTGGCCGGAAATGCGTCCAGGTCAGACGCCGCGGGGGCTGGTGCAAGCTGGTCGATCGTCGGCATCACGGCCCCGCTAGGATGGGGTTGCCATTCTGGTCCGTGAGCGCGCTGCCAGCGTCTGTCACCAGGCCGTCGGCCAGAGCCGGTGGCGTCGCCAGCGAGGCGACGGGTAGCGCGACGGAACGGGCGATCGTGCGGCCAGCCTGGGTGCCGATGGTAAGGGTGACGGTGTAGATGGTTCCGGATTGGCCGCCGCCAAGCCAGAGCACGGCGCGGCATCCATCGGCCGCGGTGGCGGTCAGGGCGAGGTCACCGGGATTGGCGGGCGAGATGGCGATGTCAAGCGTCGCGATCCCATCGCCGTCGTTGCCGATCAACGCCGGCGTGATGTCAAACTGATAGTCGAGCAGGTCGGCAGGGTCCTTGAGCGGCCAGGATGGTTTCGTGGGCACGCCGGGCACGGTTCCGCGTGGCACGGGGACAAAGGCGTCGAGGGTGACCGTTCGGGCGATGCTGGGCTTCCAGACGTGACTGGCAGCTGTTGGCATGAGGTGATCCTTGGTGAGGCCGGCGAAACCCGGACGAGCAGCCGTTGACGGCAGGCGGCGAGGGGGCAATCATGCTGACTCTGTCTGCTTGCAAGCGATTCAGGTGCGGCAGGCCATGGTCTAAGGCTAAGCGCCGACGCGAAGGTGGCTGCCCGGTGGCGACCGCCAGCAGTCAGTAACTTACCGCAACAAAGGACTGTGGCTGGCTGGCGACCGCGGTCACGGTGCCGGTTGGCGCGTACGCGCAATGGAACGACTGTCCGGATTGCAGGGGAAGGGACGTTGCGGAACCTGCCGCGGCAGTTGTGACGAAATCCAAATAGAGGGTCCCGGACCCAGTATTGACGATGTCGCATCCTGTCGTCACCGAGCCGCTGGGAAACACCGTCACCGCAACGTTGGCGGTCACGATGGCGGCAGCAGCCGGGGCGGCGAAGGTGACAGCGGGAGACTTCGCCAGCGTGCACGCAGCCGCACTGAAGCTGCCATCGGCCGTAGGACAGGCGATCACGACCGTTGCGGCGCGTCCGTCACGGGTCGAATACGTGCTGGAGACCGGCTGCCCCATGGCGGCGAGCGGCACGAAGGCGAGCAGGGCGAAGAAGCTAACTCTCATGATCAATACTCCACTATGACGATACCCGGCGCGCCGTTGCCGCCACTGCCGGAAACGCCGTAGCAGCCTCCGCCACCCGATCCTGGTGCAACGCCGTTTTGTTCGACGTTGCCACCGCTGGCCGCGGCCCGCCCGCCGCCGCCGAAGGCGGAAGCAGCGCCGTTGCCAGGAAAGATGATGGTGCCGGCGTTGCCATCGCCGCCATATCCGCCGGTGATGCACAACGCGCCGCCGTATCCGCTGCCGGGGCTGCCGCCAGGGGAGTAAAGCTCGGCACTACGGCCCCCGAGGCCGGGCGTCGCGTTGATGTAGGTGCCAAACGCTGAAAGGCCGCCGGTTCCTGCGACGCCGGCAAAGGTGCCGCCGGCACCGCCGCTGCCCACGCCGATGTTGATCGCTTGCCCTGGGGTCACGGCGAAAACGCCCTCGCTGTAGCCGCCGGCGCCGCCGCCGCCGCCGCCTTGGTTGGAGGCGCCGCCGCCGCCGCCGCCGCCGCCGCCACAGAGGCGGACCTTCACGCGCTGGACGAAATTGGGGACGACGAAAGTCGCAGGTCCCGCGAAAGTCAGGATGCGGGAAAATCCCGGGGCAAGTGATGCGAGCTTGAACGGAACGAACGGCGCGATTGGCGATGTGACGATGTTGGCCGCCACGATTTGTGTCTGGCCGTAGTTGACGGTGACGACATAGAGACCGATCCAGCCGCTATCGACCGATGGCGTGACCTGGGTTCCGGCATTGGCCGGGGCGCCAGGCTTAAGCTGCAGCTGCACGCGTTGCAGCCGTTGGGTGTTCTGGCCGGTGCCGCTGTTGCCAGGCCCGCTGAATGGCTGCGCCGGGTTGGCAGCATCGTAGAACGGCAGCACGACAGGGGTGGCATCGCTTTCAAGCAGGTTCGCCTGGATGAGGTAGCTGGTCGACTGTCCGGACGTGACGGGAGCCGTCAGCGTGAACGACGTCGAGGTCGTGTTGACCCCCATCTTGATGAGCGGGTCCACCGTATCAGCGGCCAGGGAACCGAAGGGCGAGCCGTCGATGACGTTTGCCAGGGTTACGCTGCCCGGGCCAACGGAGATGGTCAGGCTGGCTGGATTGGTAGGCGCGCAGGCAAGGCCGTCGACGACCGGCGCGGTACCAAGCGTGGCCTGGGCAAGGTAGCCGACTGCGATCATGACATTGCGTTGAATGGATAGCAGGTCGGTGTCGAGCGGGATGCTGCCCGGGTAGACGATCTGACGGTCCACGTGGGATGTCCTTAGTTGGTTATGGCGGTCCAGGCGATCGTGGTCGTAGGCATGACCGACGCGATCGCGGCATAGATGTCGGCGTCGGTGACTTGGCCGGTGGAGAGGGAGAGGCTGGCACGGGCGAGTGGGCCCGCCGTGCCATAGCCCGCGATGGCGGCGATCCCCTCGGTCGGCTGCCGCCTGACGGTGACGAACACCTGGAAAGGGAGGCTAAGGCTGCCCCATGCTCCGGCAGCGTTGTACGCGAGGGTCGGGGCATTGTAGCCGCCGGTGTCGGAAACGCGGGCCGCCTCGAAAATGGTCGGTGCCGTGCCGGTCAGGTCAACGACCACGTCGGCCAGCGCGCTGCGGGTCGCGCGTTCTCGCACGAGCTCGCGGGTGATGCGGGCGCGGAAGGCAACGTCCGTCTCCCGCAGGCGGCGGCGCAGGCGCTGGCCGAAGAAATCGATGCTGGCGCCGTCCAGCGCCGCGTCGGTGGCGGTGGCGATGCGGGACTGCAATCGCACGGCTGCAAGGAGCCCGTACAAGCCGCTCCACGCCGTCGCCAGCCCCGTCAGCACGGCGTCAAGGATGGGTGTCTCGTCCGGAAACCAGCGTGTCGGAAGCACGGCTTTGAGGCGGGCAACGATGTCGAGGCTGTCGCCGATCATGCTAATTCACCGTGATGGAGCCGGCCCTGACGATGCCGGTCGAGGTTGGAACCAAGTCCCCGCCGCCATTGATGGTCAGCGCAGACACGTTGGTGATTGCCGCGCTGGCGGCGTAGGCGACGGCAATCAGGCGTGACAGTGGAAGTTCGCTGCCGATAGGGATGGTTGCGATGTAAACGGCGACGGCAGTGGCGACCGCCGCCTGCGCAGATGGCTTGTCGGCGATGGCAGCGGTGATCGTGAGTGTGATGTCGGCGAGGAAAACGGTGGCCGGTTGCACCGCGAACTGCGTGCCGACCGGGCGAACCCGGTCGACTGCCGCAGCCACGGCGGCGAGGAGGGTGGCAGGTGGCGCGCCAGAGCCATCGTCGATGGTGACGGTGAAGAAGCCTGGCCGCGCTGCCCCGGATGGATCGACGTTCTCGCTGACGACGTGCTGAAGGCCTTGTTGCAAAGAGTCGATGGCGAAGGCGATCGCGACGGGGGTGGCGCGGGAGCGACTGTCGATGAAGTTGGCGAATCGGGTGCGCAGGGCGTTGTCGCTTTCCGCATCAAGGCCGCCGGCGGCCTGGCGGGGATTGGTGACGGCGTCGATTCCAGGGATGGCGCTGGCCAGCAGCGATATGACGCCAGGCTGGACGTTGCCGGTGGCGCCCACCACGGCCGCCTGCACGGTGAGGGCGATGGTCTGAACGCCAGGCGCCACCGCATAGCTGCTTGCCGCGACGCTGTAGCTCGGTTGTGTCGGGTCCGCCAGAACGACGAAGGTCTGCGCGCCATCCGCGGTTTTGACCTGGGAGCCTACGGGGATGCTGGCCGCCAGGCCCAGGGTGATGCGGGAGAACACCGCGGTGGTCAGCGCCGCCTGACCCGGCAGCCGCTGGAGGGAAAAATCGGCGACCCAGCTGTCGAGGTCGGCCCCCGTGGAGGTGGCGGCACGGGTCTGCGCGAGCACCTGCACGATCAGCCATTGCAGCCAGAGCGCGATGGAGGCATTGGCCTCGAGAATGGCGCGAAGCACGCTGCCTGTGGTGAGGTCGATGAGGTTCCGGGCGCTGCCTTGGACGCTGGCGGCCATGTTGCGCACCAGCGTGGTGAAGTCCTGAAGCTGGAGTTGCATCGGAGACCTTTGTTCTGGCTTATGATCAGGTGGTGAAGGTCAGGGTCTGCGTGGCGCCGGTCTGGGCGTCGGCGTAGCGGACATGCACGTACAGCGATCCGTTCGGGTCGGGCTGCAGGTCGATGATCGGCTCCGGCGTGTGGGCGACCGCCGCTTCCTTGAAGATCTGGCCGTGGATCGCGGCCTGCACAGCCTGGGTCGCGCCCGGCAGGCCCACGTAGCTGGCCAGGCCGGCGCCATAGCCGAGCGTCCAGATGTTGTCGCCGGGATTGGTAAGCAAACGCCGCAGCACGCGTTGCTGGGTGACCGTGGGAACGTCGGCGGTGGCGAGGTCTCCGGTAGCAGAGAGCGCCAGGTCGTTGCCCCAGAAGTGGTATAGATCCGGCATATTAGGTGCTGCCTAAGTTAATCCGGCTGGCTGGTAGTGCTGGATTGCGGTGGATGGGTGTGCGCGTTGTAATGGGTGCGCAAGGCGCTGAGCGGGCCGTGGCTGTCATAGACGTCGCCACTCACGTGGAGATCGCCTTTCACCTGGATCGTGCCATCGTTCTGCAGTTTTAGAAAGCTTCCCGAACGGTGCAGCAGCCAGAATTCGCCAGACGGCGCGGGTGGCGGCGCCGTCTTGTCGGACCATGACGCAGCCAGGATCAGACCGTGTTCCGCATCGCCCTCCTGCGGGATCACCAGGACCTGGTCGCCCGGCGAGGGTGGGCATACGAGGCCCCAGCCATTCCCGGCCCAAGGCGTAAGGATCGGCAACCAGCCCGTCAGCACGCCCTCCGGTTGCAGGGTGACGCGGGCGGTGGCGGTCGCCGGGTCGACGGAAGTGACCAAGCCGAAGCGAGGCGCGCCGGTGCTCTGGTCCTGGGCCGCGGATTGGCCTTTCAAGGCGTTCATCAGACGGTCCATGACAGGCTCATCCTACGGGTGTCGGAGCGTCGGCAGGCGGCGACGCTCCATTGGTGGGGTCGGCATTCTTCAAACGCAGGCGCTGGGTGAACCCGTGCTCGACACTGAAGGAGCGGTCCAGCTCGGCGATGTAGTAGGTCTGGTCGAAGTCGGTCCCCGTGCCGGCAAGCGCCACCTGGCTGCGCGGCGTCAGGGTCAGCTCGCCGGGCAGCTCGGCATGGACCAGGCGCTCATGGCTCGACAGGTCGGCCAGGATGCGTTGGGCGAGCTGGAGCGCGTCGTTGGTCGACAGGTTCGGCCGCACGACGACGATGCGCTGGACGGACCCCCCGGACCGGCCGCCGCGGGCGCTGCTTTTGGCGGTCTGCGTGAATGCGGCCTGGTGACGCGTGTTCCATGACTTGACCGTCACTTCGATGTCCCGCGCCAACGTGAGGGCATGCTCGAGGGAAAGGCTCACGCAGTCGCCCGGCGTCAGCGTGAGGGCGGGTGACGATTGCGTTCGTGGCTGGAAGTGCAGCGTCTGCCCGGCGACGAAAACCTCGAAGCCTTCGCGCGCAGCCAGGAAGGAAAGCAGGTCCCATTCGGTGGTCGCGCGGGAGAACTGGCCGAGGGTGATGCGGTCGTGCTCGGCGCCGTAGTAGCGGCCGGCCAGGGTCGCCGTCTTCGTAATCGCCGTGGCCAGGCCATGACGGCCGGCCAGGGTAGCGGCGATCTCGCTGGATGTCTGGTTCGCGAAGGTCTCCTGCGTTCGGGCATCGAGCAGGCGGCGGGTGAGGTCGCGTCCCTCGATGTCGATCGTGTTCTGGATGGGGTCGATCGCGATGCTGTCTGCTTCCCCGACGAGGATGCTGACCGGAAAGGCGCCAAGGCTGAGCTGCAGGTCGATGATGGTCTCGGGCTGCAGCAAGGCCGCCGCCGCCGCCGCCGGCATGGCGGCGCGGATGCGGAAGCGGTCGGCTGCCAGGTGGGCGTTGGCGTGGATGTCGAGGTCGATGACCCCGGGGATCGGCATGCCGTCGGCAAGCACCTGGAGCGATGGAGCGCGCAGGCTACTGCTGGGCAATGCCGCCTCCCGCATTTGGGTCCGTGTCGGGGATCTTGAGGATGGTCAGGCCAGTCAGGACGGGGTCGAGCAGGCCGTTGATTTGGGCGATCCGCACCCATTGGGTGGCGTCGCCGAGTTGCTCGGCGGCAATGCGGAACAGGTTGCCGCCCGCTATGGTGAGGGTTCGCATCACAGGCCTCAGTTGCTGGCGGCGGCGAGGTTGCGGGCGGCGCGGGCGGCATAGGCGCGCGCCGCGGTGAGCTGGGCCAGATTGCCGCACGCCTCGGCCGCAGTCGGGACATCGGCAGTCTGCAGGGCAGGTTCAGCGGCGGCGATCTGGGCATCGATGCCGGTGACGGTGTTGTCGAGCGACTGGCCGGCGCTGACATAGGCGCTAGTGCCCACGGTGGTGGCGCCGTTGGTGCTGATCGCTATGGCCGCCGCCGCCGCATAGGTCCCTGCCGCGGCCAAGTCCAGGGTGATGCCTGGCAGCAGGCCCACGACGTCGGCGATCAATGCCGCCGCCTCGTCCCGCAGCACGGCGCAGGACAGTCGGTATGGAATCCACCAAGGACTGCGGTAGTCGGCCTCGAAGCTTTCGATGACGATCGTATAGAGGAATGCATCCCAGGCAAGCGGCAACGGGACTCCTGTGATGCGCAGCGTGTCGAGGGTGCGGGCCCGGATGGCCGCGTCAGGGCCGGTGAATATCCCGGACCAGGCGAGGTCGGCAGGGTCCGCGCCAAGCGCGTCGATGATGCGCAACCCCCCGGGCAGGCGATGGATGGCGAGGCGCTGGCGGCCGCCGAGGGTGATGCTGCTGGGAAGCTCAAAGCCGGCAAAGGCGACGGGGCCGAGGGTCAGGCTGAAATCGGACATTCAGAAGCCTTGTGCTTGGCCGGACCAGAGCGGGGTCTGACGGGGGTCGGGACCGGTGGGACCTGCCGGTGGGCGGGCGGCCTGCCGGGCGAGCGTGGCGGTCATCCAGCGGCCGACGCGTGCGCCGTCGAGGATGACATCGCCTTGCAGGGTGATGGCGGGCTGGCTGGGCGGCGGCGGCGCGAACGAGGCGGACTGGGCGGGGCTGGCGGCTGGCGTGGACGCAGGCGTCGCGAAGGGAAGCGGGGCGTTTGCTGGAGCCTGGGCGGCGGTAGGAGGAAGCGGCGGCCCGGGTTGTGGGGGAACGGGCCTGGAATCCGCTCGCAAGTTGGCCGGCTGAGGCGTCGCAGGCTGCCGTGGCGGCGAGGGGGTGCCGGGTGAGTTTCTATGAGGAGGCGTGGGCACGGCCGCACCCACGCTGTGCAAGGCGGGTCGGGGGCTGGCTGCACGCGTATCGTAGGCCGGCTCCCGCCGGGGTGCTGGCATCGGCGGCGCCTGACCCGGCACACTCGACGCAGACAGCTTGGACAGCACGGGCGCGCGCGTAATGGACGGCGGCAGTGGCGTCACCGGGGCAGGAAGGGCAAGAGCAGGCCCTAGTGCAGCGGCCGCGGGGTAAGATGCAAGCGGAGCGGCAATCGGCGGCCGCACGATGAGCGGTGTGGTCGCAGGACCAGGTGCACGGGGTGCGACTGGCGATGGCCCAACCACGGCGATGGGACCACTGGTGATTTCCGGCGCCGGTGCGGCTGGCCTGCCCTGCAAGATCGGAGACGCCGCCGGCGCTGGCGATGGTGCCTGGGCTGGGTGCGGAAAAGCTGCTGCTTGCAGCGGCAGTAGCGGTGGCACGGTCGCGACGACTGGCGACGGCGGCCGGCTCGCGGGTTGCACGGGCACCGCCGCCGTTGGCGATGGCGGCCGGCTGGCAGGTTGCACGGGCAGCGCCGCCGTTGGCGATGGTGGCTGGCTGGCGGGTTGCATGGGCAACGCCGCCGTTGACGACGGCGGCCGGCTGGCAGGTTGCACGGGCAGCGCCGCCGTTGGCAGGGCGGGACTGGCGCTGCCCAAGGCGGCCGGAGTCGGATCGGGCGCCGCCACGGGCAGGAGCGGTTGCGGCGCCGGCTGCGGTGTCGGGGATCGCACGGCCATGCCGGCCACCTGTTGAAGGCGCGCAAAGTTGCTGGTGGTGGCGGCGATGGCTTGGTCGAGGGAGGCGAGTTCACGGCGGATAAGCGCGATGCCGTCGCTGACGCCGTCCTGGAGAGCGAGGGAAATGCCGATCTCGTAGGCTTCGATCATTGTATTCTCCAGGTTATGACAAGCCTAAGTCCGGCCACCGCCCATGATGGCGGCAAGGGCGGCGCCGACGTCGTGCGCGATCGACTCGCCGAGCGCGGCGGCGACGGGGGCGAAGAACGGCCGTGGCTGGATGGTGGCAGTCCCGAGCTCCTGCGGAGCGGCAGCCGGGTCGCTGGAGCCAACCGCGGCGGCCAGTCCGTCGGCGGTGCTGGCGATGCTGTCTGCCAACGCGCCGGTATGACGCCAGGGGGTGTCGTGGGGACCGCCAGGCGGCGTGGCCAGTTCGTCGCGAACGGCATCGGCCAAGTGGGCAGCAGCGGCTTCGAGAGCATTGGCCAGGGTTTCGGAGATCGGAAGGCCGGCAAGGATGGTGCCGGCCTGGGCGAGCGATAGGGGCGTGATCAGACTCCTTGCTTGGGCCAACCGTTGGCGGGGTGCACAGGCGACGCAGCAAGGCGGGGCAACCCGGAACTGGCGACGGGAAGCGGGTTCGGAATAGCGAAGCTGAACGGCAGGACGATGGGATCGGCGGGCAGGCTGAACGTCTCGGTCATTGCTGCGGTATCCAGGTTTCAGTGGCCCAGTCGAACATGCCGCCGGCAAGCCGGCCCATGATCACGACCCAGGCCAGGCGTTCGCGCGGCTCGAGCGAGAGCGCGACATCGAAGGGCACCCCGTTGCGGACGAGATAGAGGCTGTCGACCAGGTCGGGGTGCCGGCTCAGTTTCCCGGGTTGGCGGTGGCCGGGTCCTCGTGACGGAGGGTGGCGGCGATCGCCGCGATGCCGGCGTCGCCGATACGCTCGATGGCGGCCTCCAGCTGCGCCTCGTTGGTGGGCTGCGGCAACGGGATCGTGTCGATGGCGGTGACGGCGAACGCCAGGCAGGCAAGGCCGAGATAGCGCTCGTTCTCCGCCAATGCCGGGCCGAGGGCCTTGAACAGCCGCAGGCGGTCAAGCGTGTTGGTGCGGCGAATGGTGAG
>CAXSFF010000041.1:0-10390 GCA_964236035.1 uncultured Acetobacteraceae bacterium | reverse complement strand
GCGGGCGCGCGACCCGGCGAGGATGTCCATCAGCGGCAGGGTGAAGCTGGCGGTCTTGCCCGTGCCCGTCTGCGCCACGCCCATCACGTCGCGGCCCATCAGCACGATGGGGATCGCCTGCTCCTGGATCGGCGTCGGGTGCACGTAGCCCATCTCGGCGATCGCCTGCAGGATCGGCGGCGACAGGCCGAGGTCGGCGAACACCACACGCTGCGGGGCGGCCTCCAGCTCGTGGAGAGCGTCGTCGTCGTCGGCCTCCGCTTCGGCCTCCGTCATCACGGGCTCGACCGCCGCGACGTCATCCGCGGCAAGCGGCGGTTCGGCAACGGGCATCGCGTCAGCCATCGCGCCCATCTCTGGGGCGGATTCAGGCTCCGACGCCGGTTCGATCTCCGGAAGGGTGTCGTCGGAAGGTGCGGGTTCGTCCGCCGGGGCAGCCATTGATTCGGTCAACAAAAGGTCTCTGTATTTCCAGGTGCTGCCGGCAGTCGCGCCGAGCAGTTGACGGTACGTCGGGTGCAGATGTAGGTATCGGGCGCGAATTTGACATGGGCACATGGTTGCCCGGGCGCCCTGTATCGCACCCGCGTACCGCACCCGCCCCGGCATATCTGGAAATGACGCCGGAAAGTCAAGCTCGTCCGCCGACGGCGGGGCGGTTATTCCGGCACTGCATCGCGCCTGCAACATTGGCGTGTCGCCGGCGTAATCGTGACAGGCGATCACACCAAGCGATACACAAGGCGCAAAGACCATGCCGGACCAAAGCCCCCCGTTGCAGGCCCGCGAGCCGGCCAAGCCGCTTGCGATCGAGGACTACGCCGTGATCGGCGACTGCATGACGACGGCGCTGGTCGGCAACAACGGCTCGATCGACTGGCTGTGCTGGCCGCGGTTCGACAGCGGGGCCTGCTTCGCGGCGCTGCTGGGCGACTCCGACAACGGGCGCTGGCTGCTGGCGCCGTCCGCGCCAGCGACCCGCGTCAGCCGGTCCTACCACGACGACGGCCTGGTGCTGGAAACGCTGTTCGAGACGGCGTCGGGCAGCATCGCCTTGATCGACTTCATGATCATCGGCGCCGCCAACTCCACGATCGTCCGCATCGTCGAGGGCCGCGGCGGCAGCGTGGCGATGGAGATGGACCTGTGCGTGCGGTTTGACTACGGCGTCGCCGTGCCGTGGGCGACGCGGCTGCCGGACGGGGACGGCGTCTCGATGATCGCCGGCCCCGACATGGCGGTGTTGCGAACTCCGCTGAAGCTCGAGGGGCGCGACATGCGCACCGTCGCCGGGTTCACCGTGGCGGCGGGCGAGACGGTGCCGTTCGTGCTGTGCCACAGCGCCTCGCATCTGCCGCCGCCGCCGCCGATCGACATCGGCCAGGCACTCGCGCACACGAAGACGCATTGGCAGGAGTGGTCCAGCCGCTGCACCTATGACGGCCCGCACCAGGCGGCGGTCAAGCGGTCGCTGGTGGTGCTGAAGTCCCTGACCTTCCAGCCGACCGGCGGCATCGTCGCGGCGGCGACCACGTCGCTGCCGGAGGAGATCGGCGGCCAGCGCAACTGGGACTACCGCTATTGCTGGCTGCGCGACGCCACCCTGACGCTGTTCTCGCTGATGAACGCCGGCTACTACGACGAGGCGACGGCGTGGCGCGACTGGCTGCACCGCAGCATCGCCGGCAGCCCCAGCCAGATCCAGATCATGTACGGCATCGCCGGCGAGCGGCGGCTGGCGGAGTGGGAGGCGCCGTGGCTGCCGGGCTATGAGAACTCGGCGCCGGTGCGGATCGGCAACGCCGCGTCCGAGCAGCTGCAGCTCGACATCTACGGCGAGGTGATCGAGGCGCTGCACCAGGCGCGCGACGGCGGCCTGGGGGGTGCGCCGGTCGGCTGGGCGCTGCAGAAAAACATCATCGCGCACCTGGAGACGATCTGGCAGGAGCCGGACGAGGGCATCTGGGAGACCCGCGGCGGCCGGAAGCAGTTCACCTACTCCAAGACGATGGTTTGGCTGGCCTTCCACCGCATGGTGCAGGACGCCGAACAGTATGGCCTGGATGGCCCCGTCGACTCTTGGCGCGCGACCCGCGACCAGATCCACGCCGACGTCTGCGCCAAGGGGTTCAACGCCGAGAAGAACTGCTTCGTGCAGGCCTATGGCTCCGACCAGCTCGACGCCAGCCTGCTGCTGCTGCCGCTGGTGGGCTTCCTGCCGTTCGACGATCCCCGCATCCTCGCCACCACGGTGGCGATCGAGCGGGAGCTGCTGAAGGACGGCTTCGTGCTGCGCTACACCACCGACGATAGCAAGGACGGGCTGCCGGCGGGCGAGGGGGCGTTCCTGGCCTGCAGCTTCTGGCTGGTCGACAACTGGCACATGCAGGGGCGCGTGAAGGAAGCCGCCGAGCTGTTCAAGCGGTTGCTCGCGTTGCGCAACGATGTCGGGTTGCTCAGCGAGGAGTACAACCCGGCGCAGAAGCGCATGACCGGCAACTTCCCGCAGGCGTTCTCCCACACGGCGCTGATCAGCTCCGCGATGAACCTGGCCAAGCAGGGCGCGGCGCAGATGCGGGAAGCGGACTGACGCAGCAACCTCTGAACTTTCCCTCTCCCCTTGCGGGAGGGGCTAGGGGAGGGGTTCAGCGCGCGCCGGGTGATTGGCGTGGCCACCCCTCCTCCCGGCCTCCTCCCGCAAGGGGAGGAGGAGAAGCGTAGGTTACTCCGCGGCGGCGGGCGCCAGACGTGGGCGGCGACCGCGGGCCAGGCGTTCCAGCGCCAGGTAGACCACGGGGGTGGTGTAGAGCGTCAGCGCCTGGCTCACCACCAGGCCGCCGATGATGGCCACGCCCAGCGGACGCCGGTACTCCGACCCCGTGCCGAACGACAGCGCCAGCGGCAGCGCGCCCAGCAGCGCCGCCAGCGTGGTCATGATGATCGGGCGGAACCGCTCCAGGCACGCCTCCATGATCGCCGCCTCGGGCGACAGGCCGCGGTCGCGCTCCGCCTCCAGCGCGAAATCGACCAGCATGATGGCGTTCTTCTTGACGATGCCTATCAGCAGCACGATGCCGATCACCGACATCACCGACAGCTCGGTGCCCGTCGCCAGCACCGCCAGCAACGCGCCCAGTCCCGCCGACGGCAGCGAGCTGAGGATGGTCAGCGGGTGGATCAGGCTCTCATATAAAATACCGAGCACGATGTAGATGGTCAGCAGCGCCGCGCCGATCAGCGCCGGCTGCGACGACAGCGACTTCTGGAACGACGCCGCGTTGCCGGCGAACTCGGTGCGCACCCCCTCGGGCATGCGCAGGTCGCGGGCGGTGGCCTCGACCAACGCCGTCGCCTGGCCGAGCGACATGCCCGGGGCCAGGTTGAAGCTGATGCTGGCGGCCGGCAACTGGTCCTGGCGGCGGATCGCCAGCGGGGCGAAGCCGCGTTCGAAGTGCGCCACCGCCGACAGCGGCACCTGCTGCGCGCCCGGCGCGCCGACATAGACGTCGGCCAGCATCGACGGGTCGAGCTGCAGCCGCGGGTCCACCTCCAGCACCACCTTGTACTGGTTGCGGTCGGTGTAGATGGTGGAGATCTGCCGCTGGGCGAACGCGTTGTTCAGCGCGTTGTCGATCGCCGTGGTCGACAGCTGCAGCCGCGAGGCGGCGTCGCGGTCGATCACCACGCTGGATTGCGGGCCGGAGCGGTCCTGGTCCGAGGTCACGTCGGCGATGCCGCCGCCGGCGTGCTGCAACGCCGTCTCCAGGCGCTGCGTCCACGTCCGCAGCTCGTCGAGGTCGGCGTCCAGCAGGACGAACTGGAACTGGCTGCCGCCGCTGCGCCCGCCGCCGCGCAGGTCCTGCGACGAGTACAGGTTGGTCTGCACGTCGGCCATCGCCTGCAGCTTGGGCCGCAGCCGGGCGATGACGGCCTCCGACGACAGGCCGCGCTCGGCGAGCGGCTTCAACTGGATGGTGAGCTGCCCGCGGTTGAGCGAGGAGAAGCCGCTAGAGACGCCGATGGTGGAGCCGACGCTGGCGATCGCCGGGTCGGCCAGCAGCACGTCCACGACCCGGCGTTGCCGTGCCGTCATGGCGGCGAACGACACGCTGGGATCGGCCTGGGTGCTGCCCTGGATCAGCCCCGTATCCTGCAGCGGCAGGAAACCCTTCGGCACCGCGCGGTACAGCATGACGGTGCCGACGGCGGCGGCGAGCGTCACCAGCAGCATCGACTTGCGCCAGCGCAGGCCCCAGCCGATGGTGCCGGCATACGACGCCAGGATACGCTCGAAGCTGCGCTCCACCACCTGGTCAACGCGTTGCAGCCAGCGCGGCAGGGTCAGCTGGTTCTGCATGAAGCGCCCGCAGATCATCGGCGTCAGCGTCAGCGATACCACGGCCGAGATCACGATGGCGACCGTCAGCACGGTGGCGAACTCATGCAGCAGGCGGCCCAGCAGCCCGCCCATGAACAGCAGCGGGATGAACACGGCGACCAGCGAGAGGGTGATCGAGATGACGGTGAAGCCGATCTGCCGCGAGCCGTCGAACGCGGCCCGCAGAGGCGCCTTGCCCATCGCCTGGTGGCGGGCGATGTTCTCGATCATGACGATGGCGTCGTCGACCACGAAGCCGACGGAGATGGTCAGCGCCATCAGCGAGAAGTTATCAAGGCTGAAGCCCAGCAGCCACATCGCGGCCAGGGTGCCGGCGATCGACAGCGGCACCGTCACGGCGGCGGCGGCCGTCGGCACCAGGCGGCGCATGAACAGCAGCACCACCAGCAGCACCAATGCCACCGACGCCAGCAGCGAGAACTCCACGTCGGCGACGCTGGCGCGGATGGTGGCCGTGCTGTCCGAGATGATGCTGACGTGGATGTCCGGCGGCATCCAGGCGAGCAGCTGCGGCAGCGCCGCCTTGATGCGGTCGTTGGTCTCGATGACGTTGGCGCCGGCGGTCTTGCTGATGGTCAGCAGGATGGCGGGCGTCTTGCCCTCCCACGCCGCCAGCCGGATGTTGGCCACGCCGTCGATCACCGTGGCCACGTCCGACAGCCGCAGCGCCGAGCCGTTGACCGACTTGATGACGATGCGCCCGTAGTCTGAGGCCGCCAGCATCTGACCGTTGACCACGATACCTTCGGCGCGGTCGGCGCCCTGGAAGCTGCCGACCGCCGCCGTCACGTTGGCGTTGCGGATGGCGGTGTACACGTCCTGCGCCGACAGCTTGGCGGCGCGCAGGGCCGCCGGGTTGAGCTGCACGCGCACGGCGGGTTTCTCGGCGCCGTTGATCTGCACTTGGCTGACACCGTCGACCTGGCTCAGGCGCTGGCCGAGGATGGTGTCGGCGGCGTCGTAGACCTGCGCCGGCGACAGCGTGGCGGAGGTGAGCGACAGCGTCAGGATCGGGGCGGCGGCCGGGTTGAACTTGTGGAAGGTGGGGCGCACCGGCAGGTCGGACGGCAGGTCGGTGGTGGCCGCGTTGATCGCCGACTGCACGTCGTGCGCCGCGCCCTCGATGGCGCGGTCGACGTCGAACTGCATGACGATGGTGGTGCTGCCGACGGCGTTGGTGGAGGTGAGTTCGGTGACGCCGGCGATCTCGCCCAGCCGGCGTTCCAGCGGGGCGGAGATGGAGGTGGCCATGGTCTGCGGGTCGGCGCCGGGGCGGGCGGCGGTGACGACGATGAACGGGATGTCGACGCTGGGCAGCGGCGCCACCGGCAGGAAGCGGTAGGCGACGCCGCCGGCGATCAGCAACCCGACGGCCAGCAGGAAGGTGGCGACGGGGCGGCGGATGAAGGGGGCGGAGACGTTCATGGGTTCGAGGGTCCGGCCTCGTCCTGGCGCAGCGCCACGGCCACGTCCGTGGTGCCGAAGTCGTCGCCGACGAACAGCAGGGGTGCTTCGGCGACCTTGGCCAAGGCGTAGGAAAAGCAGTCGCCGAAATTCAAGACGCCGCCATGGCCCATGCCGCGGCCATACTGGATACGGGCGTGGAGCGCGAGCCGGGCCTGGTCCACGTCGACTGGCGCCAGGCTTATGCCCGCCTCGTCCAGGAACCGGTCAAGGTCCTCGATCGCGCGGTGCCGGTCGGCACGTCGCCGGCCTGCCAACACGGTCCCGGCTTCCAGGTAGCACGCGACCGACATGACGCGATCAGGGTCAAGAGCGAGCCGAGCAAGCAAGGCCGCCGACGAGGGCTCGCCGAAAAGCACCGCTATGACGACCGAGGTGTCGACGATGATCAATCCTCGTCGCCGTTGGCAGCGTTCCACTCGGCTCTGCTGACCGGCCTCGTGTCGTAATCTCTGCGCATAGCCTCCACGAGCTTGCCCATCCGGTCTGCCAGGCCCATTGTTTGCTCCCGCTTGGCGCGTTCGCGCAGCAGACGCTCTTGCAAGGCTACGGTCACGGCCTCTGTGCGGACGGTGTCGCGTACTGTCTCCAATCGGCCGACGGCCTTCTTGCGGAGAGCGACCTCCTCGACGACGCGGGCGGTCCTGCTGACGATTGCCTCCTCGGTCTCCCTTACTTCGATGGTCTTTTCCCTAAAGTTGGCGTCGATCACCGGACGGCGCTCGATCGACACCTTCTGGTTGTGCAGCGTTACCTGCTGCTCGACCGGAGTCTTGACGACGAGGCGCTTGCCAATGACGAGCTGCTCTTCTGTAAGCTGAATGATGCCGCCTTCAGTCACGGTCGTTGCCGTCGTCGCCGACCGGGCCGGCACCGCCGTTGCAGGCAGCGGCGTTGTGGTTGTCGTCTCGGCGAGGCCGTCGCTGCTCGCGCGCTCATCTGTATAAGGCTGTATTAGAATATCGGCCGGAATGTCGAAAAGACGGTTCAGGGCCCGTATCATTGGCAGCGTCAATGGGCGGCGGCGGTTGAGCACCTCCGCCACCTGCGCCCGGCTGCCGATCGCGGGTTCCAGGTCGTGTCGGTCAAGCTGCTTCTGCTCCATCATGAACAGGATTGCGCTGATGGGATCTGGCGGCTCGATCGGGTGATGCGCCGTCTCGTAGGCTTCGATAAGCGTGGCCAGCATGTCCAGCCGATCGCCGGCAGGCGTACCGCGTGCGGCGTCCATCAAGGACTCGATTTCTGCTAAAGCCTTGTCATAATCATCTTCGTTGCGGATGGACTGCACGTTCATTAAAGCCTCCAGCTTTCAGATGGTGTGGGCATCAATCTTATCGTAGTCGCGGTGCGTGCCAATAAAGCGGATGTAGACGACGCCATATGGATAGTTCACCCATGCCAAGAGGCGACATTTGTTGCCGCCGATGTCGAACACGACCCTGCCGTCGCGCAAGATGTCGGCGCTGCCAAATGCACGCTTAATGGCTGGTGGATCGCTCCATTGCATGACCTTGGTCACCTGTATCCATGTCCGCAGCGGCTGCTCGGCATCCCGGTGGGCTGGCCGCGACCAGAATGCCTTGAGCGTGCTGGTGGAGATGATCCGCATGGGTACTCATAGCCACTCCCATGATGGGAGCAAAACCTTCATGCAACGTCGCTTGGGCATCACTCCGCCGCCACCGCGCCACGCGGCGCATAGCGCAGCCGCAGCCGCTCGAACGTCACGTAGATCACCGGCGTGGTGTACAGCGTCAGCAGCTGGCTGAGCAGCAGCCCGCCCACGATCGTCACCCCCAGCGGGTAGCGCAGCTCCGACCCGGTGCCGTTCTCCAGCACCAGCGGCAGCGCGCCGAGCAGCGCCGCGAACGTCGTCATCATGATCGGGCGGAACCGCAGCAGGCACGCCTCCTCGATCGCGGCCAGCGGCGACAGGCCACGCTCGCGCTCCGCCTCGACGGCGAAGTCGATCATCATGATGGCATTCTTCTTGACGATACCCATCAGCAGCACGATGCCGACCAGCGCCACCAGCGACAGGTCCAGCCCGGCGAACCGCAACGCCAGCAGCGCGCCGATACCCGCCGACGGCAGCGTGCTGAGGATCGTCACCGGGTGGATGGTGCTCTCGTACAGCACGCCCAACACGATGTAGATCACCACCACGGCGGCCAGGATCAGCCACGGCTCCGACGCCAGCGAGCGCTGGAACTCCGCCGCGTCGCCGGAATAGCTGCCGTTGATGGTGGGCGGCAGGCCGAGCTGCTGCTCCGCCCCCGCGATCGCTGTCACCGCGTCGCCCAGCGCATAGCCGGACGCCAGGTTGAAGCTCAGCGTCACCTCGGGGAACTGCTGGTCGTGGGTGATGCTGAGCGGCCCGACGCCGCGGTCGATGTGCGCCAACGCCGACAGCGGCACCAGCGACTGCGCGGCGCCGGACACGGTGGCGCCGCTGGTGGTGCTCTGCCCCTGCGCCGACAGCACGCCGGGCACCCGCAGCCGCAGCAGCGAGGCCGGGTCGGACTGCCAGTCGGTCTGCGCCTCCAGCACCACGCGGTACTGGTTGGCCTGGCTGAAGATGGTCGAGATCTGGCGCTGGCCGAAGGCGTCGTACAGCGTGTCCTGGATGGTCTGCATCGACACGCCCAGCCGCTGCGCCGCCTCGCGGTCGACGGTGACGCGGGTGACCAGGCCCTCGTCCTGCTGGTCGGTGGCGAGGTCGCGCAGCTCCGGCAGCTCCTTCAGGACGGCCAGCAGCCGCGGCGACCACGTGTTCAGCTCGGCGGCGTCCGTGTCGACCAGGGTGTACTGGAACTGGGTGCGGCTGATGCGGGTGCCGATCTGGATGTCCTGCACCGGCTGCATGAACACCGACAGTCCCGGAATGGTTGCCGCCTGCGCCTGCAACCGGGCGATGACGGCGGTGATGGGGTCGCGCTGCGGCCGCGGCTTCAGCGCGATGGTGACGCGCCCCGTGTTGGCGGTGGCGTTGATGCTGCCGGCGCCGACGAACGAGGTGACGCTGGCGACCGCGGAGTCGGCCTGCGCCTGCTCCACCATGCGCGCCTGCAGCCGGCCCATGGCGGGGATGGAGATCGCCTGCGCCCCCTCGGTGACGGCGACGATCACCCCCGTGTCCTGCGCCGGCAGGAAGCCCTTCGGCGACACGACATACAGGAAGATGGTGCCGCCCAGGCTGCCCACCGCCAGCAGCAGGATGAACGCCTGCCGCCGCAGCGCCCAGCCCAGCGTGCGCCGGTAGCCAGCCAGCGTGCGGCGGAAGGCGCGCTCGAACTGCCGCGCCACCCAGCCGGGCCGCTCGATGGGGCGCAGCAGCCGGCCACACATCATCGGCGTCAGCGTCAGCGACACCACCGCCGACATCACCACGGACACGGCCAGGGTGACGGCGAACTCGTTGAACAGGCGGCCGACCACCCCCGTCATGAACAGCAGCGGGATGAACACGGCGATCAGCGACACCGTGAGCGAGACGATGGTGAAGCCGATCTGCGCCGCTCCGAGGTAGGCGGCGCGCAACGGCGGCACGCCCTGCTCGATGTAGCGCACCACGTTCTCGATCATGACGATGGCGTCGTCGACCACGAACCCCGTGGAGACGGTGAGCGCCATCAGCGAGAGGTTGTCGAGCCCGTAGCCCAGCAGCGACATCACGCCGAAGGTGCCGATCAGCGACAGCGGCAACGCCACCCCAGGGATGATGGTCGCGCGCCAGGAGCCGAGGAACAGGAAGATCACGGCGATCACCAGCACGATGGCGGCGATCAGGGTGAACTGCACGTCCTCGACGGAGGCGCGGATCGTCTCCGTGCGGTCGGTCACCACGGACAGATGCACCGCGGACGGCAGCGCCCGCTCCAGCTGCGGCAGGGCCGCGCGGATGTCGGCGACGGTCTGCACGATGTTGGCGGCGGGCTGGCGCTGCACCTCCAGCACCACGGCGGGACGGCCGTTCAGGGTGCTGATGACGCGGTCGTTCTCCACCCCGTCGACTACGGTGCCGACGTCGCGCAGGCGCAGCGGGCCGGCGTTGCGGTAGCTGATCACCAGGTCGCGGTAGGCGTCCGGCGTCAGCAACTGGTCGTTGGCCTGCAACGAGAATGCCTGCGCGCGGCCGTCGAAGCCGCCCTTGGAGCCGTTCACGTTGGCAGCGGCGATCACCGTGCGGATGTCCTCCAGCGACAGGTCGTACGCCGCCAGCCGCGCCGGGTCGATTCGCACCCGCACCGCGCGGCGCAGCCCGCCCTGCACCGTCACCTTGCCCACGCCGTCGATCTGGCTGAGCTTGGGTTGCAGCAACGTGTCGGCGGCGTCGGCGACCAGCTCGGGCGCCGTGGTGTCGGAGGTCAGCGCCAGGGTGATGATCGGCGCGTCGGCCGGGTTCACCTTGGTGTAGACGGGCGGGTAGGGCAGGGTGGACGGCAGCGTGCCGTTGGCGGCGTTGATGGCGGCCTGCACGTCCAGCGCGGCGCCGTCGATGTTGCGGCTGAGGTTGAACTGCAA
>CAXSFF010000040.1:0-10435 GCA_964236035.1 uncultured Acetobacteraceae bacterium | reverse complement strand
CCGGATGCGCCGCCGTCCAGGTGGATTTCGGCGCCGTAGCGTTGCCGGGTAGGCCGACACTGTAATACCAACGGCAACGGCGCCTAACTCTTCTCCCCTCCCCTTGCGGGAGGGGCGCCGCGGCGAGGTGCGTGTTGTGGCCGCCCCTCCTCCCGGCCTCCTCCCGCAAGGGGAGGAGGAGCAGTGTAGCGGTCGACGGCGGTCAGAACTCCTCCCATTCCTTGGCGGCAGTGGCGGCGGACATGCTTTGCTTGGCAATGACCTTCAGCGCCGTGGCCTTCAGCGCCGGCCGCGATTTCGGCGCCGGGACCGTGGCGGCGCGGACGATCGGCTGCACGTTGCTTTCGGTGACCTGGAACCGGCCGACTAGGTGCGCCAGCGTGCTGGTCTCCTGCGCCAGGCTGTGCGCGGCGGCGGTCGACTGCTCGACCATGGCTGCGTTCTGCTGCGTCACCTGGTCCATCTGGTTGACGGCGGTGTTGACCTGCGCCAGCCCCGTCGCCTGCTCCTGCGCGGAGGCGGCGATCGTGGTCACCACCTGGTTCAGCTCGGCCACCTGGCCGACGATCCGGGTCAAGGTCTGGCCGGTCTCGCCCACCAGCTCGACCCCCGCCTTCACCTGCCGGTCGGAGGCCAGGATCAGCGCCTTGATCTCCTTGGCAGCCTGGGCGGACCGCTGCGCCAGGGCGCGGACCTCCGACGCGACGACGGCGAAGCCGCGCCCGGCATCGCCCGCACGGGCTGCCTCGACCCCGGCGTTGAGCGCCAGCAGGTTGGTCTGGAACGCGATCTCGTCGATCACGCCGACGATCTGGCCGATCTCGCGCGAGGAGGCCTCGATGCCGCCCATCGCCTCCACCGCCCGCGCGACCACCTGGCCCGACCGTTCGGCGTCCTGCCGCGCCGTGCCGGCCACCTGCCGCGCGTGGTCGGCGCCATCGGCGGTCTTCTTCACGGTCGCGGTGATCTGGTCCAGGGCCGCCGCCGTCTGTTCCAGGCTCGCCGCCTGCTGCTCGGTGCGGCGCGACAGGTCATCGGACGCGGCCGCGATCTCGCCGGTGCCGGAGCGGATGGCGCCCGTGTTGGCCAGCACCTCCTGCATCGTCTCCTCGAGCTGCGACACGGCGCCGTTGAAGTCGGAGCGCAGGCCCTCGTACTCGGGCGCGAACGCCTGCTCGAGGCGTTGCACGAAGTCGCCAGCAGCAAGCTTGCTCAGCCCGGCGGCAAGGCCGTGCACGACCTCCGATTGCTCGCCGGCCGACTTGGCGGCGGCTGCCTCGCGGCCCGCATGCTCGTCGTCGGCGTGCTGGCGCGCTTCGATGGCTTCCTGCTGCTGGCGCAACTTCTCTATCGCGCCTTCTTTGAAGACCTGCACGGCCTGCGCCATTTCGCCGATCTCGTCACGCTGCCCGACGGCCGGGACGATGATGGAGTGGTCGCCCTCAGCCAGCGACTTCATTGACAACGTCATCGCCGTGATCGGACGGCAAATGGCCCGGATCATCAGCCATGCCATGGCAAGCTCAAGCGCGATGCAGGTTGCGCCACTAGCGACGACGAACGTCAGCATCGTAGCCATAGCCGCCGAACCCTTCGCCATCCAACTGTCGGACCAAGCCGCCGCATCCGCGCGCAGAGTATCGAACTTGGCATTGACAGCCATAGCGGAAGCAAAACTCTTGCTCGATCGCACCATGGCTATGGCGTCTTCAACTGTAGCCGGCGAGGACGCAAGTCGGAGTTGTTCAGTGATTGTGCCTTGAAGGAACGTGTTAGCTGCCATCTCGTAAGCGTCGAGCTTCGGAATGAGGGTAGGATCGTCCTTGACCAGCGTTGAGCGTAAAGAACTTACCTGCATTCCGAACGCCGCCAAACTGTTGTTGATCCGCACTTTGTCCGCATCGTCTACAGTCAACACGAATCTGAGTGTGACAGAACGAATGCTAGACAGTTCGACATTCAGGCGATCGATCATGTCGATGACATTGTTGGAGACGCTGGCCAACCGTTCGGTCTCAGCAAGTTGGGTAGTCTCGGTGAATATGAACGCTGAGCTGGTGGCCGCCAGGACGATCAGCAAGGCGAAGGCTCCGCCAAGCTTCTTGGAAAGACGTATGTTGCTGAAGTTCATGCTGGACCCCACGATTGGCATTGCCGGGATTGCCCAGGCACGTGAGCGGGACGATACGACGCAGAGTGCTAACAAACCGTAGCGTGCGGCCGATGTTCTTTCAGCCCGTGCGCTGTCGCCCAGGTGCAGGCGGGCGCATCACACCCGCCGCAGCAGCACGCATGCCAGCGCCGCGGATGCCGCCGCCAGCGCGAACGGCGCGCCGGGGAACGTCACCGGCAGGACCTTGGCGGTGAACGCATAGAACAATCCTGCCGTGGCCAGCGGCGCCGCCACCGCCGTCAGCCCCTCGACAGCGGTCAGCAGCGCCTGCATCTCGCCCTGGTTGTCGACCTTGCCGCGGCCGGACACCATCGCCCGCACCGATGGCGTCGCCAGGCCGCCCAGCGCGATCAGCACCACCGCCGGCCCCATCGTCCACCCGGCCAGCGCGATGGCGAGGGTGCCGTAGCCCGCCGCTCCCGCCAGGTAGCCGAAGATCGCCGTGCCGCGCTCGCCCAGCCGCCCCGTCACGTGCGGCAGCAGCAGGCCCTCCACCAGCGCCTGCGTCACGCCGACGGCCGCCAGCAGCAGCCCGTTGAGCTGCGCGCCCCAGCCGAACCGGTAGCCGGTGAACAGCACCAGGCTGCTCTGCACGGCGCCCAGGCCGACCCAGGTGCAGGACCAGGCGGTCGCCAGCCGCCGCAGCGCCGGGTCGCGCAGCACGCCCGCCAACAGGCGGAACGGGTTGGCCCGCTTCCAGGTGAGCGGGCGGCGATGCTCCTGCGCGAGGCTTTCCGGCAGCACGAACAGCCCGAACGCGGCGTTCAGCAGCGACAGCCCCGCCGCCGCGATGAACGGCCAACGCAGGCCGTACACGCTCAGGAAGCCGCCCAGCGCCGGGCCGACCACGAACCCGGCGCCGAACGTGGCCCCGACCAGGCCGAACAGCCGCGGCCGGTCCTCCTGCGAGGAGATGTCGGCGATGTATGCGGTGGCGGCGGCGACGTTGGCCGAGGTCGCCCCCGCCACCAGGCGGCCCAGGAACAGCCACCACAGGCTCGGCGCGAACGCCAGCAGGATGTAGTCGCAGCCAAGGCCCAGCACGGAGATCAGGATCACCGGGCGGCGGCCGAAGCGGTCGCTCAGTTCGCCGAGCAGGGGGGCGGCGAAGAACTGCACGGCGGCGTAGGCGGCGATCAGCGCCCCGACCCAGGGCGCCGCCCGCTCCGGCGGCAGGTGGCCGAGCTGCTGCACCAGGCCCGGCACGATCGGCGCGATGATGCCGACGCCGAGCGCGTCCAGGCCAAGCGTCGTCAGGATGAAGGCGACCGATGCGTTCTTGCCGTTCGTCATCCCGCGCCAATGCCGGGTTGCCGGGGTCGGTTCCGTGACGGTTATGACACCCTTGCGTGGCAACAGTGGGGGCCATGCGCCGTTCACGCCCCATGGCCAACGGTTCCCCGCTGCCGCGCTTCCTCGCCTTGTATGGCGCGCTGTTCGCGGCGTTTGGGGTGGCGTCGCCGTTCCTGCCGGGGTTGCTGATGCAGGACGGGCTGCGCCCACGCGCGCTTGGCGTGGTGCTGGCGGCCGGCACCGCGATCCGCCTGCTGGCGGGGCCGCTGGGAGGCCGGCTGGCCGATCGCACCGGCCGCGCGCCCGCCGTGCTGGCCGGGTTCACCATTGCCGCCGCCGCCGTGGCGCTGGGCTATGTGCCGGCGCGCGGGTTGCCGTTGCTGCTGCTAGTGAGCGTGACGCATGCGGCCGTGCTGGCGCCACTGACGCCGGTTGCGGACGCGCTCGCGCTGGGGTCGTCACAAAGCAGGCCGGGGTTCGAGTATGGCTGGGTGCGTGGCGCCGGGTCGGCGGCGTTCATCGTCGGCACGCTGCTGTCGGGGCAGTTGGTGGGGGTGTTCGGGCTGGGCGTGGTCGTGTGGCTGAACGCCGGCCTGCTGGCGGTCGCCGCGGGCCTTGGCTGGCGGTTGCCGAACGCGGTCGCCGGGGCACCGGCGCCCCGGGGAGCAATGGGCGCGGCTGCGGGGGGCATGGCGACGTTGCTGCGCATCCCCGTGTTCGTGCGGCTGATGATCGTGGCCGGACTGGTCGGCGGCAGCCACGCGATGCATGACGGGTTCGAGGTCATCCGCTGGCGCGCGGCCGGGTTGTCGGCGGGGCAATGCAGCCTGCTGTGGGCGTCGTCGGTGGCGGCCGAGGTCGTGGTGTTCCTGCTGGTCGGCCGCCGCCTGGTGGAACGGCTTGGCCCTGGCCGTTGCATGATGGTCGCCGCCATGGCCGGGATTGTGCGCTGGGGCGCGGCGGCGCAGACGGCGGCGTTCCCCGTGATGGCGTTGGTGGAACCGCTGCACGGGCTGACCTTCGCCTTGCTGCACCTCGCCTGCATGGACACGATCGGCCGTGTAGTGCCGGCCCCGCTGGCCGCGACGGCGCAGGCGTTCTACGCGACGGTGGCGATGGGGGTGATGGCGGCGGCGGCGACGGTGGCGTCCGGGCCGCTGTACGAAGGCGTCGGCGCGGCCGGGTTCTGGGCGATGGCGGCGCTGTGCGCGGCGGCGCTGCCGTTGGCGTGGGGCATCCGGCTGCGGGCCGACGGCAACGCGGAGGCGATTTGACTCGCAGGGCGCCGGGGATTTGAACGGAGGCCCCGCCAGAAGTTGGCCTCCATGGACGCGCGGTAGGATCGGCGACAGAATGACGCCATGGACCAGATGCAGCGCGGCCCCGCCCCGGGTGTGCCGCCGACCCTGCCCGCGAACGATCACGTCTCGCCGTGCCTCGCCGTCGTCATCCCCGATGCGGCGTGGCTGTGCCGGGGCGCGCATGCTGCTCGGGCTGCTTGTGCCGAGCGAACTGGCGCTGCGGAACGAGCGAAGCACGCCGCCGATGTCTGACAGCCGCCTGTTCATGCCGTTCCTTGCCCAGTTCCGGGCCCAGTTCAGGGCCCAGTTCGGGACGCTGCCCCGGCGGCCTGATCCCGGCCTGCCAAGCCCGATGCCCGGCGTCGGGCGTTCGCTGCTGACGCCGGACGACCTTGAACTCGCCACCGCCGTGTTCTCGCCGGCCTTCTATCGCGGGGATGGCCAATCCGCCGACGCGGCGTTCCGGCATTTCGTCACGGCAGGTATCCACGAGGCGGTGGCGCCGTCGCCGCTGTTCGACCCGCTGGTCTATGCCGAGCGGTCGGCGCAGGCCGGGCACCCCCTGTCGCCCGGCGAAGCCGCGAGCTTCTTCCATTGGCTGCGCCATGGCAAGGCGCGCCGCATCGTGCCGACGGCGTTGTTCGACGAGGCGTTCTACCGGGACAGCTACCCCGGCGTCGCCGCCAGCTTCGCGTCGGGCTTCACCCATTTCCTGCTGCGGGGCATGTCCGAGAGCCGCGCGCCGAACGCCACGTTCGACGTGGCCGGCGTGCTGGCGTCGCCCGCGTCCAGCGCCGCCTGGAGCCTGCTGGACGCCTACGTGCAACTCCACGGACGGGAGCCGGACGATGCGCCGGAGCCTGCCGCGTCCCACCCGCGGGACGGCTACACCCTGGCTTGGCGCTGGCGGGCCGGCGCCGCCTGCCGCGCCGCACAGGACGACCCGCTGCGGCGCTACTTCGCCGGCATCGACTTCGACGGCGAGGCCACGCTGGCCTGGGTGAAGCTGGTCGGTTGCTGCTGGCCGCTGCCCGAGCGCCTCGACGCGATCGAGGCGGTGGCCGCCCGCGTGCGCGCCAACGGGCTGTTCGACGCCGTGTCCTACCGCCTTCGCGCGGGCCTCGCCGACGACCTTGACCCGGCGCTGCACTACGTGCTGGTCGGCGAGGCGCTGGGCCTGCCGCCCTCCGACGAGTT
Organism: uncultured Acetobacteraceae bacterium; assembly: GCA_964236035.1. Lineage (GTDB taxonomy): Bacteria > Pseudomonadota > Alphaproteobacteria > Acetobacterales > Acetobacteraceae > CAXSFF01. The sequence goes on along the minus strand of CAXSFF010000040.1, from coordinate 4,471 downwards.
CGACCCGGACTACTACGCCAAGCGCAACTCCGACGTGATGCGGCAGGGCATGAACCTGCTGCTGCACTACGACGGGTACGGCCGCGCCGAGGGCCGCCACGGGCACGCGCCCGCGGTGTTCCACGCCAACCCGCAGCGGTTCGACCCGGCGCGCGACAACGTCATCGTCGTGGTGCACGAGACCTCGCGCACCGGCGCGCCGATCCTCGGCTGGAACATCATCCGGCACCTCGCTGCCCGTTACAACGTGTTCACCGTGCGGCTCGGCGACGGCCCATTGACCCCGGCGTTCGAGGCGTTGAGCGCGGAAACGCACGGCCCGTTCCCGCGCAGCCAGCGCCACCCCGTCGACATCGAGCACGGGCTGCGGCCGCTGTTCGCCGGCCGCACGTTCCGCTACGCCATCGTCAACAGCTCCGAGTCCCGCCCGCTGCTGGAGCCATGCGCCCGCCACCTGGTGCCGACGCTGTTGCTGATGCACGAGTTCGGCTCCTACGTGCATCCCGCCGCCTCCTTGCGCGACGCCTTCGACTGGGCGACCGAGATCGTGTTCTCCGCCCCCATCGTCGCCCGCTCGTCGGAGGCGGTGCACCCGGCCCTGCTGCAACGGACCATCCGCATCCTGCCGCAGGGCATGGCCGCGATCCCCGCCGGCGACGCGCCCGCGAAGCCGCCGCCGACGGCGAGGCTGGAGGCGCTGGCGCTGGCGCGGGCCGCCGGGACCTTCATCGTGATCGGCGCCGGCACCGTCGACCTGCGCAAGGGCGTCGACCTGTTCCTGGCCGCCGCCGCCGCCGCGCGCCGCCACGCGCCGGGCCGTCCCGTGCAGTTCGTCTGGGTCGGCCATGGCTACCGCCCCGACGAGGACCTGGGCTACTCCATCTACCTGCGCGAGCAACTGCGGCGATCGAGGCTGGAGGACACCGTCACCTTCCTCGGCGAGGTGTCCGACCTGGAGCCTGTCTACGGGCTTGCCGATGCCTTCCTGCTGGCCTCAAGGCTCGACCCGCTGCCCAACGTTTCGATCGACGCGGCGCATCGCGGCATCCCGATCGTCTGCTTCCGGGATGCCAGCGGCACCGCCGACCTGATGCTGGCCGACCCGGGCACCGCGCCCGGCGTCGTCCCGCACCTCGACGCGGAGGCCGCGGGCCGGGTCATCGCCCACCTCGCCACGAACCCTGCGGCGCGGCAGCGCATGGCGGACGCCACCGCCCGGTTGGCACGGACCCTGTTCGACATGGGCCGCTACGTCGACGCGCTCGACGCGCTTGGCACGGCGCTGGCGCCCCGCGCGGCGCAGTTGCAGGCCGACGCCGAGACGCTGCTGGCCGACGACAGCTTCGACCAGGACTTCCACCTCGGCGCCGGCCAGGTGCTGGAGGCGCGGGAGCGGACCGTCGCGTCCTACCTCGCCGTGCACGCTTGGGACCGGCCCGGCGCGCGGCGGCCGTCGCCGGGCTTCGACCCGCGCGCCTGGGTGGCCGCCCGTCCGGATGGCGGCGAGCCACTGACGGCATTCATCCGCGCCGGGCGTCCGGCCGGCCCGTGGCAGGCGTCCGTGCTCCGCCCGGCGGCCAGGGTGTCGCCGACCCCGTTGCGCTGCGTGCTGCACGCCCATCTGCCCGATCCGGACCTGGCGGACGCCTTGCTGGTTCATCTGCGACCCAACACGCTGGCCTGCGACCTCCTGGTCAGCACGGACACGCAGGCCGGCGCGGCGCAAATACGGCAGGCGCTGGCGGGCTTCGGCCAGGGCACGGTGAGCGTGCAGGCCGGACCCGGCGACTTCGCATCGATCGTCCCGCATTGCGCGGGCTACGACCTGGTCGGCCACGTCCATGCCTGGCCCGGCGACGCGCATGCCGTCTGGCGCGAGTTCCAGTGGCAGGCCTTGCTGGGCGGCCGGCACGCGATGCTCGACCGCATCCTGGACGCGTTCGCGCAGTCGCCGGAACTGGGCCTGGTGGTTCCCGCCGAACCGAACGATGCCACCGCGACGGGCGGCATGATGTGGCTGCGCGCCGCCGCACTGGGGGAATTTGCCCAGCACGGAGCCATGGGTCGGCTGTCGCACGCCGTGGCCCACGCCGTCGCCCATGTGCCAGGCGTGTTCTGGTGAGCCAGCACCACCTCATCCTCGGCGGCAGCGGCTTCATCGGGCGTCACGTCGCGTTGCTGCTGGCGCGGGCCGGCCACCGGGTCACGCTGGCCGACCGCGCGCCGCTGGTACCCGACCTGCCGCGGGATGCGGCGGAGCGGATCGGCGGGCTGCTGCTGGAGCTGGGTTCGGCCGACTGGGACACCGTGGTGGCCGACGCCGACGTGGTGCACCACTACGCCTGGGGGTCGATCCCGGCCAGCGCCAACGCCAACCCGGGCGGCGACCTGATGACCAACGTCGGCGCCACCATCGGCCTGCTCGACGCGCTGCACCGCCGCGGCGAGGGGCGGGTGGTGTTCTCGTCGTCCGGCGGCACCGTCTACGGCAAGCTGCACGAGACGCCCGTGCAGGAAAGCCACGCCGTCGCGCCGATCACCGCCTATGGCGCCGGCAAGGCGACGGCGGAGGTGTATTTCGGCTTGTACCGCGCCATGCACGGCCTGGACTGCCGCATCGCCCGCATCGCCAACCCGTACGGCGCCGGGCAGGACCTGTCGCGCGGCCAGGGCGCCGTCACCACCTTCCTGCACCACGCCCTGACGGGGCAGCCGATCACCATCTGGGGCACCGGCGAGGTGGTGCGCGACTACATCCACATCGCCGACGCCGCCGCCTGCCTGGTGAGGCTCGCCACCGCGCCGCGCCACGAGGAGTTCGTCTTCAACGTCGGCAGCGGCATGGGCGTGAGCCTGAACGACATCGTGGCCGAGCTGGAGCACCGCCTCGGCCGCAGGTTGGACGTGAGCCGCACCAAGACCCGCGCGTTCGACGTGCCGGTCAGCGTGCTGGCGATCGGGCGCGCGCGCGACGTGCTGGGCTGGTCGCCGGGGCTATCGTTCGCCGACGGCATCGCCCGCACCCTGGCGGACCTCCGGCGCGGGGCGACCTTTTCGACCCTGGACGCGCCCCGTTGACGCAGGGAACCATCCCGTGAGCGACACCAGCCTGGACCCCGTGGCGGCGCGGTCGCCGACGACGGCGGCGACCCTGACCGTCGTGGTGCCATGCTACAACGAGCGCGCCAACGTGGCGCTGCTGGCGCATCGGCTGCACGCGGCCCTGTCCGGCCCCGATGCTGGTCCCGGGCTGGCGTGGGAGGCGGTGTTCGTCGACGACAACAGCCCCGACGGCACGGCGGCCGAAATCCGCCGCATCGCCCAATCCGACCCGCACATCCGCTGCATCCAGCGCATCGGCCGCCGCGGCCTGGCCTCGGCGGTGATCGAGGGCGCGCTGTCGTCCGCGGCCGACTACGTGGCGGTGATGGACGGCGACCTGCAACACGACGAGACCCGGTTGCGCGACCTGCTGGCGCCGCTGCGCTCCGGCGTCGCCGACATCGCCGTCGCCAGCCGCTACGTCGCGGGTGGCCGCGCCGACGGGCTGGCCAACGCCTGGCGTCAGCGCCTGTCGGAGGGCGGCACCCGGCTGGTGCAGGCATTGTTGCCGGTGCGCATCACCGACCCGATGAGCGGCTTCTTCATGCTGCGCCGCGACCTGTTCGAGCGGCTGACGCCGCGGCTGACCGGGCAGGGCTTCAAGATCCTGCTCGACCTGGTGCTGTCCGCGCCGCAGCGGCTACGGGTGGTCGAGGTGCAGGCGGACTTCTTCAGCCGGGTCGAGGGCGACAGCAAGCTCGACGTGCTGGTGCTGCTGCAGTTCCTGGGCCTGGTGATCGACAAGGCGTGCCGCGGCCTGGTGCCGCTGCGGTTCATCTCGTTCGCGCTGGTCGGCGGCGTCGGCATCCTGGTGAACGTCGCCGTGCTGATGGCGGGCGGCGCGGCCGGGCTGCCGTTCGCGACGGCGCAGGTGATCGGCACGGTGATCGCCATGATGGCCAACTTCCAGCTCAACAACGCCATCACCTATCGCGACCAGCGGCTGCGCGGCCTGGCGCTGTGGCGCGGCCTGCTGTTGTTCATGGTCGTCTGCGGGGTCGGCGCCGCCGCCAACATCGGCGTCGCCCGGGTGCTGTACCAATCGCAGACGGATTGGACCACGGCGGGGGCCATAGGAGCGGCGATCGGCGTGGTGTGGAACTACGCCGTGTCGTCCACCCTGGTGTGGCGGCGACGCTAGCGGGTTGGCTGCCGCGAGGGGTGAGAAGTGCCGGCAAGCACTCTAGAATGCAGTTCAGCCCATCGTCGCCAGGATTTCCCCGCGATGATGGGCTGATGTGCAGGCAAGAGACAGCTCAGGCCACACACGACAACTCCCGTCGCATGTGGCCTGGTGGTCGGAGACTATTGCAGGATGATCGCGACCCGGCGGTTCTGCGGCTCGCGCACGCCGGCGGCAGTCGGCACC
>CAXSFF010000039.1:0-10675 GCA_964236035.1 uncultured Acetobacteraceae bacterium | reverse complement strand
CCCCAACCCGATCGCCGGCCCGAACAGCGGGTCGTCGGCCACGCAGACCGGCAGGGTCGGGGCGTGGGCGAGACCGTAGCAGGCCAGCACCGCCTCGGTCTGCGCCGGCGTAAGCGCCAGGCGCCCGGCGGCGCGGGCCTCGGCGAACAGCCGCGCCGCCCCGGCATGGTCGGGCGCGATGCTGCGCACCCGGCGGTCCGGCAATTCGCGCGCGGCGGCGCGGGCGCGGCGGTATCGCAGCAGGTGGCGGAAGCCCTGCACCGCCTGCTCCGGCGAGGCGAAGGCGGGGATGCCGGCGGCGGCCAGCGTGCGGCGATGCCCGGCGCCCGTGGTCTCGCCCATGACGCAGACCAGCAGCGGCACCCGGGTCTTCGGCGCCGCCGCCAGCGCCGCGATGCCGGCGGCGTCGTCCCGTCCGCTCGGCGCGAACACGGCGATGACGCCGCCGACCTCGCGCGCGCCGGCCAGCAACGCGGCGGCCTCCGCCATGCGGATCGGCTCGGGGACGCCGGTGTAGACCAGGCCGGCCTGCTGCCCCGCGGGCACCATCAGCTGCAGCACGCTGCTGGTCTCGGGCGCCAGCTCGGCCAGCTGGACGCCGGCGGACAGCGCCGCGTCGGCCGCCATCTGACCCGGCCCCGTGGCGTTGGTGACGATGGCCAGGCGCTCGCCGCGCGCCGGCGGCGACACCGTCAGCGTCTCCAAGGCGGCGAGCAGGTCCTCGAACCGGGTGACGGTCAGCACGCCGGCGCGGTTGAGGGCGGCGTCGAACACGGCCTCCGCCCTGCCGGTGGGGTCGAGCAGGCGGCTGCCGGCGCGGATGGCGACGACGGGGCGCAGGTAGGCGGCGGCGCGGGCGGCGGAGAGGAAGGCGCGGCGGTCGCGCACGCGGCGGATGTCCAGCAGGATCGGCCCCGTGGCGGTGTCGCGCGACAGGAAATCCAGCGTCTGGGCGAAGCCGACGCCGGCGTTGCCGCCGATACCGACGATCTGGCTGAAGCCGACGCCGTTCGGCTCCGCCCAGTCCAGGATCGCCCGGCACAGCGCCGCCGATTGCGACACCAGCGCGACCCGGCCCGGCCGCGGCGCCAGGTGCGACAGCGTGGCGTTCAGGTGCAGGGCCGGGCAGGCGACCCCGAACGAGCCCGGGCCGAGCACGCGCACGCCCGTCGCCGCCGACGCGGCGGCGATGTCGGGCGCCAGGCCGAGCGAGACAGCCGCGAAGATCCCCGCCGCCGCCAGCCTGGGCAGCAATGGGCCGACCGGCAGCCCTTCGGTGGCGATAACGGCGAGATCGGCCTTTTCCAGCGCGCCGAATTGAGGGTCAGGCACCAGCTGCACCGCCTCGAAGCCGCCCTGCTGCAGGTTGGCCGCCACCACGGGGGCCAGCCGGCCATGGCCGAGGATCGCGACGGAGCGGGGCCGGAACAGCCGCTCGGGGTCATAGCCGGTCGGGCGCGTAGGTCTGATAAGCGGCATCCACGCCATTTGGTGATGGGCGTTGTGCGGCGCAACATGAACGTTGGATGGGTGGTCCAGTAGCAGCGGAGTCGAGAGTTCGACTCAGGCCGTGCTGAGAACCAACGGCGACATACGATGACCGCTGCGCTGCTCCTCCTCCCCTTGCGGGAAGAGGCTGGGAGGAGGAGTGGCCACATCAACCACCCTGCGCGTGGCTACCCCTCCCCAAGGGGGAGGGGTGAAAAGTTCCGAGGCCGCTGCCGTCGGCACTCGCTACAGGTTGAGCCGCAGCCGTGCGCCGAGTTCGCCGATCACGCCGCGGCGGAACGCCAGCACGCACACCACGAAGATGCAGCCCTGCACCACCGTCACCCAGCTGCCGATGCCGGCCAGGTAGTTTTCTGCGCCCTTCAGCACCAGCGCGCCGACCACGGGGCCGAAGATGGTGCCCATGCCGCCGACCAGGGTCATCAGCACCACCTCGCCCGAGGTCGCGAAGTTCACGTCGGTCAGGGTGGCGATGCCGAACACCAGCGCCTTGGCGCCGCCGGCGATGCCGGCGATGAAGCAGCTCAAGATGAACGCCATCAGCTTGTAGTCGTCGGTGCGGTAGCCCAATGACGTGGCGCGCGGCTCGTTCTCGCGGATCGCCTTCAGCACCTGGCCGAACGGCGAGTGGATGATGCGGAAGATCAGCAGGAAGAACGCCAGGAACACGACGGCGATGAACGCGTACATCGCCAAGTCCGATTGCAGGGAGAACACGCCGAACAACGCGCCGCGCGGCACCTGCTGGATACCGTCCTCGCCGTGGGTGAACGGCGCCTGCAAGCAGAAGAAGTAGTTCATCTGTGCCAGGGCGAGGGTGATCATGGCGAAGTAGATGCCCTGGCGGCGGATCGCGATCCAGCCGAACGCCACGCCCAGCAGGCCGCCGACCAGGCCGCCCAGCAGCACCGACAGCTCGGGCGTCACCCCCCAGGCCTTGGCGGCGTAGGCGGCGACGTAGCCGCCCATGCCGAAGAAGGCGGCGTGGCCGAAGCTCATCAGCCCGACGTAGCCGATCAGCAGGTTGAACGCGGCGGCGAACAGCGCGAAGCACAGCACGTTCATCAGGAACACGGGGTACAGCACGAACGGGCACAAGACGATCAAGGCCAGCAGCACCGCGAACGACAGCGCCTGCGGCCGGGTGAAGCCGAACATTAGGCGGCCTTCCCGAACAGCCCGGAGGGGCGCGCCAGCAGCACGATCACCATCACCACGAAGATCACCGTGGCCGAGGCCTGCGGGTAGAACACCTTGGTCAACCCCTCCGCCACGCCGAGGCCGAAGCCCGTGATGATGGAGCCGAGGATCGAGCCCATGCCGCCGATCACCACCACGGCGAACACCACGATGATCAGGTTGGACCCCATGTTCGGATTCACCGAGTAGATCGGCGCCGCCAGCACCCCGGCGAACGCGGCCAGCGCCACCCCGGCGGCGTAGGTCAGCGTGATCATCAGCGGCACGTTGACGCCGAAGGCCTGCACCAGCCCCGGGTTCTCCGTCGCCGCGCGCAGACGGGCGCCGATCGGGGTCTTCTCGATGATCAGCCAGGTCGCCAGGCACGCCACCAGCGCCACCGCCACCACCCAGGCGCGGTAGTTCGGCATGAACATGAAGCCGAGGTTGGTGCCCCCGGACAGGATCGCCGGGATGCGGTACGGCAGGCCGGAGCTGCCGTACTCGTTGCGGAACAGCCCCTCCAGGATCAGCGCCAGGCCGAAGGTCAGCAGCAGCCCGTACAGGTGGTCGATGTTGTAGAGCCGGCTGATGATGGTCTTCTCCAGCAGCACGCCGAACGCCCCCACCACCAGCGGCGCTATGATCAGCGCGCCCCAGTAGTCGATGCCGAGGTAGTATTGCAGCATCCAGGCGACGAACGCGCCGACCATGAACAGCGCGCCATGGGCGAAGTTGATGATGTTCAGCATGCCGAAGATGATCGCCAGGCCGAGCGACAGCAACGCATAGAACGCGCCGTTGATCAGGCCGAGCAGCAGCTGCCCGAACAGCAGCGGGGCGGAGTAGCCGAAGATGGTGAACATGGATGCTCCCCCGTCAGGCCTTGATGAGCGGGCAGCCGCCCTCGGTCAGCGGGCGCCAGGCCTGGTCCGGCGGCGTGGTGGCGCGCAGCTTGTAGTAGTCCCACGGCCCCGTGCTCTCGGCCGGCGTCTTGACCTCGAACAGGTAGGCGTTGAACAGGCCGCGGCCGTCCTCGCGGATCGAGCCGTGGCCGAAGGCGTCGTCGTCGGTCGGCATCGACTTCATGCGCGCGACCGCCGCCGCCCCGCTCGCCTTCGCCTGCGCCGGGCCGAGCGAGGCCACCGCCTTCAGGTAGTGCAGCGCCGCGCCGTAGCAGCCGGCCTGGTCCATGCCGGGCCAGTTGTTCGGGGTCTTGGCCTTCACCCGCGCGTTGAAGGCACGGGTGCGCTCGTTCAGGTCCCAATAGTAGCTCTCGGTCAGCACCAGGCCCTGCGTCGTTTCCAGGCCGAGGCCGTTCACGTCGGCGATGAACATCAGCAGCGCGGCGACCTTCATCTGCTTGGTGAGGCCGAACTCCACCGCCTGCTTGATGCAGTTGACGGTGTCGGCGCCGGCGTTGGCCAGGCCGAGCACCTTGGCGCCGCTGGACTGCGCCTGCAACAGGAACGAGGAGAAATCCGCCGTGCCGGGGAACGGGTAGGCCGAGGAGCCGAGCGACTTGCCGCCGGCTTGCGTCACGAACCGCGCGGCGTCGCGCTGCAGCTGCTGGCCGAACACGTAGTCGGCGGTGAGGAAGTACCAGCTGTCGCCGCCCGTCTTGGCCATGGCGCCGCCGGTGGAGCGCGCCAGCATGTAGGTGTCGTAGGTCCACTGTACCGTGTTGGGCGAGCACTGCGACCCCGTAAGGTCGGTGGTGCCGGCGCCGGAGTCGAGCAGCACCTTGTCCTTCTCGTGCACCACGGTGGCGACGGCAAGCGCCACCGAGGAGGTCGGCACGTCGATGATGGCGTCGACGCCGTCCTGGTCGAACCAGCGCCGGGCGATGCCGACGCCGATGTCGGGCTTGTTCTGGTGGTCGGCGGCCAGCACCTCGACGTCGAAGCCGTGGTCGCCGAAATCCTGCACCGCCTGCCGCACGCAGGCGACGGAGGTGGGGCCGCCCGTGTCGCGGTACGGCCCGCCCATGTCGTTCAGCACGGCGAGCCGGATCACCGGCCGGGCCTGCGCCCACGCGCGCCCCGCGACCAACCCGGCGGCCGTCGCGGCCAGCAGCGGGCGGCGGCCGAGCATCAGGCGCGCACCAGCGGGCAGCCGCCGGCGTCCAGCGGCCGGAACGCCTGGTCTGCCGGCGTGGTGGCGATCGGCTTCAGGTAGTCCCAGGCGTACTTGCTTTCCGACGGCTTCTTCACCTCCCACAGGAACGACGGGTGGATCACCCGGCCGTCGACGCGGATGCTACCGGGTCCGAACGCGTCGTCGTCGGTGGGCATCGCCTTCATGCGGGCGACCGTGGCGGCGCCGTCCTTCTTCGCCTCGGCGACGCCCATGTCGCGCGCCACCTTCAGGTAGTGCACCACGCAGGAATAGTCGCCGGCGTGCACCATCCCCGGGCGCACGGCGGGCGAGCGCTTCTGCAGCCGGCCGGAGAAGGCGCGGGCGCGGTCGTTGCCGTCCCAATAGAAGCTGTCGGTGATGACCAGCCCCTGCCCCGTCTCCAGCCCGATCGCGTGCACGTCGGAGATGAAGGTCAGCAGCCCGGCGAGCCTGATGCCGGCCTGCGCCAGGCCGAACTCGTGCGCCTGCTTGATCTGGTTGCTGGTGTCGACCCCGGCGCTGGCGAGGCCGATCACCTTGGCCCCGCTGGACTGCGCCTGCAGCAACTGGGAGGAGAAATCCGTCGTGGTCGGGAACGGGTACGACACGCTGCCGAGCACCTTGCCGTTGGCGGAGGTGACGAAGCCCGAGGTCTCCCGCTCCAGCGTGTGGCCGAAGGTGTAGTCGGCGGTGATGAAGTACCAGGTGTCGCCGCCGTTCCTCACCATCGCGGCGCCGGTCGACTTCGCCAGCATGTAGGTGTCGTACGACCAATGCATCGAGTTGGCGTTGCACTGCACGCCCGTCAGGTCGGAGGTGGCGGCGCCGCTGTTGGCGGCCACCTTGTTCTTCTCGTGCGCCACCCCGGCGATCGCCAGGCCGCAGGCGGAGTTCACGCCGTCGACGATGTAGTCCACGCCGTCGCGGTCGTACCACTGGCGGGCCACGTTGGCGGCGATGTCGGGCTTGTTCTGGTGGTCGGCGGAGATGACCTCGACCGTCATGCCCTGGCCGAACTCCTCCACCGCCTGCTGCACCGCCATCACCGCCAGCGGGCCGGAGGCGTCGCGGTAGGTGCCGGACATGTCGGTCAGCACGCCGATCTTCAGTCCTGCCGCCTGCGCCCGCGCCAGCCGCGGCAGCCCGGCGGCGCCGATCGCGGCCGTGCCGATCAGTCCACGTCTAGATATGTTCATTGTTCGTTTCCCTGTCGTTGTGCCCGGCTTCAGACGCCGAGATATTCGTGCAGCTTGTCCATCTTGGCCCCGAGCTGGTCGTTCGGGATCATGTCGATCACCTGGCCGTGCTCCATGACGTAGTGGCGGTCGGCCACGGTCGCCGCGAAGTGGAAGTTCTGCTCCACCAGCAGCACGGTGAAGCCGCGGGTGCGCAGCTCGCGGATGGTGCGGCCGATCTGCTGCACGATGACGGGGGCGAGGCCCTCGGTCGGCTCGTCCAGCAGCAGCATGCGAGCGCCCGTGCGCAGGATGCGGCCGATCGCCAGCATCTGCTGCTCGCCGCCCGACAGCTTGGTGCCCTGGCTGGTCGCGCGCTCCTTGAGGTTGGGGAACAGGGTATGGATGGTGGCGACGTCGAGGCCGCCGGGTGCGATGATCGGCGGCAGCATCAGGTTCTCGGTGACGTTGAGGCCGGAGAAGATGCCGCGCTCCTCCGGGCAGATGGCGATGCCGCACTTGGCGACGCCGTCGGGGCGCATGCGGATGGTCTCGCGGCCCTTGAACACGATGCTGCCGGCGCGGCGCGGCACCAGGCCCATGATCGACTTCATGGTGGTGGTCTTGCCGGCGCCGTTGCGGCCCAGCAGCGTCACCACCTCGCCCTCGGCGACGCTGAAGTCGACGCCGTGCAGCACGTGGCTCTCGCCGTACCAGGCGTTCAGGCCCTTTACCTCAAGCATGGGCCAGCGCCGCGTCCGGGGTGCCGAGGTAGGCGGTGATCACCTCGGGGTTGGCGGACACCGCCGCGTAGTCGCCCTCCGCCAGTATCCTGCCGCGGGTCAGCACGGTGATGCGGTCGCACAGGCCCTCCACCACCGACAGGTTGTGCTCGACCATCAGGATGGTGCGCCCGGCGCGGATGCGGCGGATCAGCGCCACGATGCGGTCCACGTCCTCGTGGGTCATGCCGGCAGTCGGCTCGTCCAGCAGCAGCATCTCGGGGTCCAGCGCCAGGGTGGTGGCGATCTCGAGCGCGCGCTTGCGGCCATACGACAGCAGCACCGCCGGCGTCAGGTGGTGCTCCTCCAGCCCCACGTCGTCGAGCAAGGCGCGGGCCTGGTCGTCATACGCCGTCAGCACCCCCTCACCACGCCAGAAGTCGTAGCTGCCGCCGCGCCGGCGCTGCAACGCCAGCCGCACGTTCTCCAGCGCCGTCAGGTGCGGGAACACCGCCGAAATCTGGAAGCTGCGCACCAGGCCGAGCCGCGCCACCTGCGCCGGCTTCAGCCCTGTGATGTCGCGGCCATGGAAGCGGATGCTGCCGCGCGTCGGCTGCAGGAACTTGGTCAGCATGTTGAAGCACGTGGTCTTGCCGGCGCCGTTGGGTCCGATCAGCGCGTGGATGGTGCCCGGCATCACCCGCAGGCCGACATCCGACACGGCGACGAAGCCGCGGAATTCCTTGGTCAGCCCGCTGGTCTCCAGGATCGGCTCTGCCACCCGTCTACGTCCCCTCGAATTTGCATTGCTTGATCGAGTCAGTTGCATATCGGGGGGAGCCACGCAAGATAGCCCGGCGTACTGGCGCTGAACGGGGCGATGCTCGGCCAGCTGCATCCAAAGCTGGCAAACCTCGGTCTCGCCTCCATTTAAATCTACGTAAGATTGTCGGCCAAACACGGACAAGGCGGCGGCTCCGCCCCACCTAGGTCGCTGCATCGGACATATTCAGGATCAACACGCTGCCGATTTCGCATGCTTTCATAAGGTGGCTGCCGCTGGCCGTGGCGCTGCTCGCGGCCGGCTGCGATCTCGGGCCGGACTACCGCAGCCCGGCGATCGAGGTTCCGGCCGCCTTCCGCGCCACCCCGCTGACCGCGGACCAGGCCTGGCCGGCGCCGGAGTGGTGGCACGGCTTCGGCTCGGCGGAACTCGACCGCCTGATCGCCGACGCCCGGGCCAACAACCAGAACCTGGCCGGCGCCGCCGCCCGCGTCATCGAGGCGGACGCCCGCGTGTCGATCAGCGGCTCGCCCCTGCTGCCGACGGTCACCGCGAACGGCAACCGCAACTATCAGAAGCAGGGGTCGAGGTTCGCCGGCTTCGGCGGCAGCCACTACCGCGACCTGCGGCAGACCACCATCGAGGGTGCCGCCAGCTACGAGGTCGATTTCTGGAACCGCAACCGCGCCCTGTACCAGTCGGCGCAGGCCTCGGCGCTGGCCAGCCGCTTCGACCAGGACACCATCGCGCTGACCGTCGTCACCTCCGTCGCCACCACCTATTTCACGGCGCTCGGCCTGGCCGACCAGCTGGCGGTGGCGCAGCAGAACCTGGCGGAGGCCGAGCAGACGCTGAAGATCTACCAGGCGCGGGTGGAGGTCGGCACCGGCACGGCGCTGGACGTGACGCAGCAGGAGGCGCTGGTGGCCGGCCAGGCGGCGCAGGTCCCCTCGCTGCGCAGCCAGCTGGAGCAGCAGGTGATCGGCCTCGGCATCCTGGTCGGCCATCCGCCCGAGAGCATCAGCATCACCGGCAACACCCTGACCAAGCTGCCGTCGCCGCCCGTGTCGCCCGGGCTGCCGTCCGAGCTGCTGGCGCGGCGCCCCGACGTCGCCTACGCCGAAGCCAACCTGGTGGCGCAGAACGGCAACGTCCGCTCCGCCCGCGCTGCGTTCTTCCCGACGGTGCAGCTGACCGCGCAGGGCGGCATCACCAGCCTCGCCCTGCAGGGCCTGCTGGGCCCCGGCAGCGTCCTGCTGGCGGCGGCCGGCAGCGTGACCCAGACGATCTTCGACAACGGCCTCCTGCAAGGCAACCTCGACCTGGAGAAGGGCCGCTACGCCGAGTTGGTGGCGACCTACCGGCAGGCCGTGCTGCAGGCGTTCACCGACGTCGACACGGCGCTGACCCAGGTGCGCTACGCCGCCGAGCAGGAGCGGCTGGAGCAGCAGGCGGTCACCGTCGCGCAGCGGGCCGAGGAGATCGCCCGCGCCCAGCTCGCGGCCGGCACCGTCGACATCACCACCGTGCTGAACACGCAGCTCACCCTGTTCGGCGACCAGTCCGCGCTGGCGCAGGTGCGGCTGGCGTATTTCCAGGCCATCATCAACCTGTACAAGGCGCTGGGCGGCGGATGGCCGTTGTCCAGCGGGCCTAACTTCAATGCGCCGGGGACAACATGAAGCTCGGTCGAACCCTCCTCGTACTCATCCTGCTCGGCGCCGCCGGCGGGGGCGCCTGGTACTACCTGCACGCCTCTTACCTTCAAGCTCCGGGCGCGACCGAGCAGGCGCAGGCCCGGCGTGGGCGGCGCGGCAGCCCGGACGGCGAGCCGACGCCCGTGCTGGCGGCGGCGGCGGCAACCTCCGACGTGCCGATCTACCTCGACGCGCTCGGCACCGTGCAGGCGTTCAACACCGTCAACATCAAGGCGATGGTGGACGGCCCGCTGGTCGAGGTGCGCTTCCGCGAGGGCCAAGACATGAAGGCGGGCGACGTGATCGCCCGCATCGACCCGCGCACCTACCAGGCGGCGTTCGACCAGGCGAGCGCCAAGAAGGCGCAGGACGAGTCGCTGCTCGCCAACGCCCGCGTCGACCTGGCGCGCTACCAGAAGCTCGCCGCCACCGCCTACACCTCGGCGCAGACCTCCGACACCCAGAAGGCGCTGGTGGCGCAGTACGAGGCGCAGCTGCGGCAGGACCAGGCGCAGATCGACACGGCGCGCACCAACCTCAGCTACACGACGATCGTCTCGCCGCTGGACGGCCGCACGGGCATCCGCCAGGTCGACCAGGGCAACATCGTGCACGCCAGCGACGCCACTCCGCTGACGGTGGTGACGCAGCTGCGGCCGATCTCCGTGGTGTTCACCCTGCCGCAACAGTCGCTGCCGCTGGTGGCGAACGCGATGGCAGCCGGGGCGCCGGAGGTGCTGGCCCTGGCGCAAGGAGGCGACGGCAGCGTCATCGACCGCGGCCAGGTGGCGGTGCTGGACAACACTGTCGACCCGAACACGGGCACCATCAAGCTGAAGGCGACCTTCCCCAACCCCGGCCTGAAGCTGTGGCCCGGCGGCTTCGTCAACACCCGGCTGCTGGTGCAGACCCAGCGCGGCGTTGTCACCGTGCCGCCGGTCGCCGTGCAGCGCGGGCCGGCCGGCGCCTACGTGTACGTGGTGAAGGCGGACGACACGGTGCAGCGCCGGGTGGTGCAGGTCGGGCACGAGGACGCCCAGGTGTCGGTGATCACTGCCGGGCTGCAGCCGGGCGAGCGGGTGGTGACGGACGGCGCCTCGCGGCTGTCGGACGGCGCCAAGGTCACGGTCGCGGCCCCCGCGGTGGCGGAGGACGCCCAGCCGGCGCCGCGGGTCCGCGGGCGCCGGGCCGACGCGACGCCGTGAACATCTCCGCCCCGTTCATCGCGCGGCCGATCGCGACGGGGCTGCTCGCCATCGCCGTGCTGCTGGCCGGGCTGCTGGGCTACCGCGCGTTGCCCGTCTCGGCGCTGCCGCAAGTCGACTTCCCGACCATCCAGATCATCACCCAACTGCCCGGCGCCAGCCCCCAGGTGACGGCGACGCTGATCACGGCCTCGCTGGAGCGGCAGTTCGGGCAGATCACGGGGCTGGCCTCGATGCAGAGCATCAGCAGCGAGGGCACCAGCCAGATCACCTTGCAGTTCAACCT
>CAXSFF010000038.1:1492-10759 GCA_964236035.1 uncultured Acetobacteraceae bacterium | reverse complement strand
CACGGCAACTGTGATTCGCTTATGCGCGTGGATACGGTCCCAGACACGCTTCCTGACGATATTGACGCACTGAAGGCGGCGCTGCTCGCCGAGCGAGCCGCACGGCGTGAGTTTGAAGCGCGCGCTGCGGAGGCGGAAGCGATGGTGGCGCACCTGAAGCTGCTGATCGCCAAGATGAAGCATGACCGCTTCGGCGCCTCGTCCGAACGTGGCCGCAAGCTGCTTGACCAGATGGAACTGCAACTTGAGGAGCTGGAAGCGACGGCAAGCGAGGCGGCGGCTGTGACAGCGGATGAGGCTGCGGTCGAGGCTTTCACCCGCCGCAAGCCGGTCCGCGCGCCGCTGCCCGAGCACCTGCCGCGTGAGCGCGTTGTGATCGAAGGCCCAAGTGTTTGTCCGTGCTGTGGCGGCAAGCTTGCTAAACTGGGTGAGACAATCACCGAGACACTGGAAGTCATCCCGCGGCAATGGAAAGTCATCCAGACCGTGCGGGAGAAGTTCGCCTGCCGATCCTGCGAGACCATCAGCCAGTCGCCGGCGCCGTTCCATCCGATCGCGCGCGGCCGAGCGGGTGCAAACCTTCTGACCATGATCCTGGAAGCGAAGTTCGGCCAGCACCTGCCCTTGAACCGGCAGAGCGAGGTCTTCGCGCGCGAAGGGATTGACCTTGATGTCTCGACGCTGGCCGATTGGGTCGGCGCCTGCACGGCGACGCTGGCTCCGCTGGTGACGCTGATCCAGGCGCATGTGATGGCGGCCGGGCGCATCCATGGCGACGACACGACGGTGCCTGTGCTGGCAAAAGGCAAAACGATCACCGGCCGATTATGGACCTATGTGCGCGATGACCGCCCGTTCGCCGGACCCGCGCCACCGGCGGCTATCTTCCACTATTCGCGCGACCGGGGCGGTGAGCACCCGAAGAAGCATTTGGCGGGATACCGCGGCATCCTCCAGGCGGACGCCTATGCCGGATACAACGATCTTTACGCGCCGTTGCGTGAACCTGAACCACTGATCGAGGCCGCCTGTTGGGCGCATGGCAGGCGCAGCTTCTTCAAACTGGCCGAGATTGGCCAGGCTCCCCTTGCGGTCGAGGCGGTGCGGCGGATCGACGCTATCTTCGACGCCGAGCGCCCGATCAACGGGCTGCCCGTCATCCAGCGCCTGGCGGTGCGTCAAGAGACCGTCGCCCCGCTGGTTGCGGAGCTGCAGGCATGGATGCGGGCAGCACGTGGCAAGCTGTCGCGGCATGCCGATGTCGCCAAGGCCATGGACTACATGCTGAAGCGGTGGGACGCGTTTTGCCGGTTCCTCGACGACGGCCGGATCTGCCTGACCAACAATGCCGCCGAACGGGCACTGCGCGGCATTGCCCTTGGCCGCAAGGCTTGGCTATTCGCCGGCTCGGATGCGGGCGGCAGGCGGGCAGCGGCCATGTATTCACTCATTCAAACAGCGAAACTGAATGACGTCGATCCGCGCGCCTGGCTGGCCGATGTGCTGCGCCGGATCAACGATCATCCCGCCTCCCGGCTTGACCAGTTGCTGCCCTGGAACTGGAAGCGGTCGACCAGCGTCAAACAGGCCGCCTGAACATCGCCAGCCCCGAACGCCACCCGGATCAGGCCGCCTAGGGTTCTCGGCGGATGCTTACCTACGTAACCCCAGCTACGGGTTTAGTCTGGAAGAAAAGCGCGGATTGGCTGAGGGGGCAAAAGATCGATTTGGTATGCGACAATCGTAGCGGTGATGTGGGTGAAGGCGTTCATGACCGAGCGATGTTTTGGCAGTCTGAGTGATAAGAACTCCTTGATGTGGCCGATGATGGTTTCAGCAATGTTGGGTTCTTGGCCACTTTCGATGATCAAGCTGCGAGCAAAAACCGTTGGCTGAGCAGGTCGAGGTTGGCCCGGCCATACATCTGGCGTTTGAGGGTTTTCAGTCGGTTGACCTGTCCCTCGGTCTGGCCGTTGCTCCAGGCCAGCGCCACGCCGGCGTGCACGGCGGCGTAATCGTCCGTCAGGCGCTTGGCGAAGCTTTGCAGTTGTCGGATGGTGCTGTCTCGTGCCCGTTGCAGCCATGGATCGAGGCGGTCGGGAGCACGGTCGCGGATCAGGCCGGTGAATTCCTCAGCGAGTGCTATTGCCTCGTTCAACTCAGGAGCATGCTGGCGCAGGTCGGCCAGCAACGCCTGGTCGTAAGCTGGACTGGTTGGATCAAGTGGGGGAGGCGCGCCGTCAATGCGGAACACGACATTGGCGTTATCGTGGTTAATCTCGACCCGCTTAGCCAGGATGGAGGCTGGGTTCAAGGCGCAAGTCGAGTTGCGACGAGATCGGCCGCCTTCGCCAGGGCCGTGCTCATCGTGGATACCTGGTCGCGGCTCGTGGATCCGGTGACCGGAACGTGGATGTCCAACCGGTCGATGCTGCGCGGCTGATCTTTGTTTTCGATCGCAACGGTGCCCGCGAGAATGACGAAGCCCGTTCCGTCACGCTCAAAGTGCTGCAGCTCCACCTGCACCTCGGCGTCCGGAGGTGCTGCGATTGTCCCACCGGCCATCAGGACGACCGTGCCGGGCAGGCGCTGCCCAAGGTCATCCACCATGACCCGGCTCAGCATGACCCGCAGCGGCTCTGCCCACCAATCGTCGTCGGAGGCCGCCATTAGGCCCGGCTCGGCGCCGTGCACAATCTCGGTCCGCTCCAGGTAACGCGGAACACCGAAGCTTCGGACTGTGACCAAACGTGGCGCGCCGATCCTGACGATGCCCGGCTGTTGCTGGAGGGTGTGGAGCGTTGGGGTCGAAGAGGCGCATCCAGCGAGCAGCAGCAGTGCGAGCAGAGTGGGGAATGTGGACATCGCCTACTCAGCCACCCGGCCGGTGCGACCACGTAGCAGGGCCTCGGGGTGCCGTGCCAGCAGGTCAGCTACCATGCGGATCGAGACGGCGGCGTCGGCAACTTGGCTCAGCACGAGGTCCAGGTCCCGACCAAACCGTGTGCTTCCCGCAGAGCCTGAGCCGACGGAGGTAGCCAGCGTCTTGACCTGCGCCAGCGTTTCCTGCAGCTCCGATGCGAGAGCCGGCAGGCGGCGCAGGGCCGGCGCAGCGCCGGCATCAAGGTGGCGCACCAGCTCTTGTGCGGATGCGAGCGTGCCGCTTAACTGGGCGAGCGCCTTTTCGAGCGGCTGGCCGTTGACGATGCCGTTCACGCCCTGGAGGCTACCGTTGAGGTTCTGGCCGATCTGTTCGAACGGCATCTTCCCAAGTTTCGCGAGCAGTTGGCTGGCCGCGGCGGACAGGTCGTCAATCCCGCCGCCGGACACCCTGCTGGAGGGGATCACGATCACTTCGCCCTCCTGACCCGCCTCCGCCCTGGGCGCATCGGCTTCGATCTCAAGCGTCAATTGCTTCTGGCCGGTGATCAGGTTGCCGCCCTTGAGGCTGGTGCGGAGCCCGCTGTCAACGAGGGTGCGGAATCCTTCGGGAAAGCGCAGTGCGGGCTTGTCACCCACGGCGGCCACCCTCTCGGGCTGCACGACGAAGGCGACGCGGACGCGGGGGATACCGGTGTCAGTTTCGGCCTGCAGCTCGACCGCTGTCACCTCGCCGACTCGCATTCCTAAAAGCATGACCGGCGCGCCGGCAGCGAGGCCGTCAACCGATCCCGTCAGGTAGGTGGCGAGGGCGAAGCGGTTGGGCGCCGTCATCGCGCTGGCCATCTCCTCGGTCGCGAAGAGCGGGAAGGATCGTGCGGCCGCGCTCGGCGGCGCGTCGCCCGGCGGGGTCTCCAAGGTGATGCCGCCCAGGAAGGCGGCCTTGAGGCTGTTGACCTGAAGCTGCGCGCCCGCGGCCCCGAGTTTCAGCGTGACGCCCGAGGTGTTCCAGAACCGGGAATCGTCATGCACCCACTGGTCGTAGGGCGTGTCGATGAACACGTTGAGCGTTACGCTCTCGGCCATGCCGGTGAGCTTCCAGTCGAGCACCTTGCCCACCTCCACTTCGCGGAAGAACACGGGTGAGCCGGCGCTGAGGCCGCCGAGCCGGGCGGCGGTGACGTGGAACAGGCGTCCTGTGCTGTCGGCGGCGAGGGCAGGCGGGTTATCCAGACCGTCGAAGTCGCGGCGCTCGGGCTGGGCTGCGTTGCCGGGAGCCAGTTCGAGGTAGGGACCGGAGATGATGGTGTTCAGGCCGCTGATGTCGCCGGCGAAGAGGCGGGGCTTTACAACCCAGAACTGGGCGTCCGCAGTCAGCAGGGGCTCGGCCTTGCGGGCCATGCGGATGTGCATGACCACCTTGGAGCGGTCCGAGGCCAGGTCAAACGAGTCCACCGTGCCGAGCGGGATATCCTTGTAGCGGACTTCGCTCTGGCCGGCCTTCAGCCCCTCCGCCGTCTTGAACGTGACGTGGATCATGGGGCCGCGGCGGGACAGGGTGCTCCAGAGCAGCCAGCCGCCGATCGCCAGGCTGGCGATCGGGATCAGCCAGATCCAGGACATCCGGCGCTTGTGGAGGCGCGCTTCGGGGATGCTGGCCATCTCGTTCATCGCGGTGCCTTGTCCCACATCAGCCTGGGGTCGAAGGCCTCGGCCGCGAGCATGGTGAGCACGACGACGGCGGCGAAGGCGATCGCGCCGCCGCCGGGCTTGATGGTCGCGATGGCGCCGAACTGGACCAAGGAGCCGAGGATGGATTCCATGAAGACGTCGATCATCGACCAGCGTCCGATGGCCAACAGGACGCGGTAGAGGACGGTCATCTCGCGTGAATGCCGAGAGCCGCCATGCAGGGCGGCGAAGACCATCGCGCCGAGCCCCAGGAGCTTGCACACCGGGACGGCGGCGCTGGCCAGGAAGACGATGATGGCGAGCGGCCACTCGCTTGCCGCGGCAAGCTGCCACACGCCGCCGAGGATCGTGCTCGGGCTGCCGCTTCCCAGTTGGATAACAGTGAGAGCCGGGTAGAGGTTGGCCGGGAGATAGAATACGAGTCCGGCCAACGCCAGCGCCGCCGTGCGTGCGACGCTCTGGGACTTGCGGCGGTGCATGGCCGCGAAGCAGCGGGGGCAGGCGGTCCCGGTGCCGTCGAGGCAGGCCAGGCCACAGGTCTCGCAGGCAAGCACCGTGCGGCCTGGGCCTGTCGCCCGCGCGGCGGCACGGGGTTGCTGCATCGGGTCGCGCCGGTCAATGGCGGCCCAGACGGATTGTGGATCAATGAGCACGTCGGCCGCGATGGTTGCCAGCATGAAGGCGAACAGCGCGTAGAAGCCGGTATCGGGTTCGATACGGACAAGGGCGCCGAGCTTCGAATAGGCGACAAAGTAGCCGACAATAAAAACATCGATCATCGCCCAGGGCCGCAGGCGGCTTTGCAGGCGGAACGCCCAGCGGATCCCGCGCGGTGGCCGCGGCACAAGGAGCCCGCCGAGCACATACAACTGCAGGCACACAACAGCCAGCGGCGCCGCGATTGAAGCGAACACAACCGGGATCGCCAGCTCCCACAGCCCGTCCTCCACCAGTGCGATCGGCCCGGCGAACAAGTTCGCCGTGTGGCTCTGCCCGGCGGCTTCCACGGTGGCCAGATTGCCAACCGCGCCTGCGATCAGCAGCACGAGCGAGGACGCCGCCATGACCAGGCCAAAAGGTAGCGGGTCCGCCCATGGCCGGAGCAGGGTGGCGCCGCACTGCCGGCATTGCGCACTCAGGCCGGCTCGCATTGGCGGGATGCGCTGGCACTCCCCGCAATCGCGGCAGCACGCCATCGGGGCCGGAAGAGAGTTCACAACGAAGCCGCGGCCATGCGCTCCAACCAGCCGCCGCCTAGCACCTTGTAGGTGGTGGCTATGAGCTTGCCTTCCTTAACTGTCGCGCGTTCCTGGAACGCCCGGCGCGGCAGCACGCCACCGACCTGGGGCCATATATTGGCAACGCGGTAGGCGATGATCTGGCCCAGAAGCTTGGCGATGAGCGGGACCGGCTTCTTCATCGCCACGACGTAGACCTCGGCTGCCCGCCGGGTGGCCCGAGAGGCGGCTTATTCGCCGCGGTCGCCGTCTTATCGCAAACGGAGACCAAAAGGTTGTCTAGGAACAAGACCGGTGCCGCAAAGCGGATGTGTCGACGCGACATTGCAATGGCTCCGGGGCAGTGGTGGCCGGCTTGGTTGGGCGTCGTTTATGGCGGAGTCCGCGTCGACGGTGCCGTTGTTCCTGCAAGGCACGCGGTAGCCGTAGCAGCGGCCGCGTCAGCAAGACGTGTGAACCACAGCCTTGTTAGGCTTCGCTGCTCAATGGTCACGGCGTGCGTTCTTTCTCTCCTGCCGAGGGGGTCATGCATGGTTGTTTGGTTAATCCAGCCATCGTGCCTGCCCCTTGGGGGCGTGACCAGGATCGGAAACTACTCATTCCGACCCCCGCCATGCGGAGCACGTCTCAACGGCGGATGAGGGTGATCCCGCCTTCCGTGCGCGAGGACAGTCCCGGCCGTCCTGCCATCTCGGTGCTTCGGTGGCCATGGTAGAGATAGGCCGATAATAGCAGGAGGTGAGGATTCTCCTTGGAATTCATCGCGTGGCCGCGTGCGGCGGCGGCTTGCCGTCGTGTTGCGCCTGCTCGATCTCGAACGCACGGCTTTGGCGGTAAACGCTGCGGAACGTCGCGTAAGGGTCAAGGCTTTCCCGCTTGACCTGATCCACCGGGTCCAGCAGCCGCTCGCGCGTGTCCAAGGCGCCAACGCCGTATTGCGAATACACCAGGGCGTTCACACCGCCAAAGCTCACCCAGGTGAAGGGGTTGAGCACGACGTTGCCGACGAGCCCCGTCGCGTCCCGGGCGTTCGATGGGCCGAGCAGCGGCAGGAAGAGGAATGGCCCGCCTTCCACTCCCCAAACGCCCAGCGTGGTGCCGAAGTCGGCGCCAGGGTGCGGGGGCAGGCCCAACGTGTCCGCCACGTCGAAGAAGCCGCCCAGGCCAACCGTGGAGTTCACCACGAAGCGCGTCACCGTCTCGGCCGCGTGGCGCGGGTGACCCTGCAGCATGTCGTTGGCGAACCTGATCGGGCTCGCAACGTTACGGACGGCATTGCCGATCGAGCGCCGCACCCCATCCGGCACCCCGTAGCGATAGCCCCGGGCCACCGGTTGCAGCACGTTGGTGTCGAGGACGTCGTTCACCCGGTAGAGAAACCGGTTCGTTGTCTCAAGCGGGTCGTTGTTCGCCTGATACTCCGCTACTGCGCCGGCATCGGTCGCAGGCGGCTGGGTGGCGCAGCCACTTCCCAGGAAAGCAACAATGGCCAACAGGGTAAAGGGCCGCAACGGATAGATGCGTTCAACTCCAGCCCTCCGCAGAGCATCGACGATCAGGTTGGAGACAGTGTGAGTTTTCAAAGGCGGTTCCCTATGCAAATAACGCTGCGCTTCTGCTGTAACAGCAGTCTATCCCCGGAGTAATACTGCTCAGCATTCGGACGTGTTAGCCTCGGAAAATACTTAAGATTCGGAAACCACGCAGATCGACCGCGCTGTTACGGCGCTACCCTGCGATGGGAGTGACACCCCATAGTCGGTCAGCCCTCGGTTTAACCAGCTGCGCTAGAACCTTGCCCACATCTTCCCGATGAAGCCTTCTTCAGTGTCACGCACCAGCCGACGCGGGAAACGTCCACTTAGCCTTCATCACTTGAGCAGCACCAATTCACTGGTTGGCCCAAATAGCAAGCCAAGTTAGTTAGGTATGTGTGATGTCGTGACAGGATAGGCTTTCGCCTTCAGTCCGCTGCACCCGCCGAAGACGCTGGATTGAGGTACTGAGTAGTTTCCGATCCTTTAGCGTCATGTGGCTTTCGTTTATCCAAAACAGAAGGGCGCAAGAGGCGCAGTCGATGACCTAAAGCTAAATAAGGCTAATGGATTACAGTGCCTGTATCCATCCACTGCTTTCCTGTCCGTTCGTCCTTCCGCAATACTGTTTATCAACTGGAGCGAGAAGAATGTCAGGAACTGCCCACGACAATTATGCTCGAAAGCTGGATGAACTGGACCAACTGCTGAACGATCCAAACATGTCGCTTCAGCCGGCGTTGATATGGCGCCTGATCGACGACGTTATCAGCCTCGGTCGTTGTCTGTCTTCTTCGGATTAGCCACCGGCAGGGCACTAAGCCGCAGGCGTATTAAATTCGTACGTTGGGCTGCTCGCGGGGTCGTCGCTACGGCCAATGCCTCGAATGGGTCAACATCGTCGTGAGATCAGGCGTTCAGCCAACGAGCGTCCCCCCTTTGCATTGGGGGAAACCTGAGGGTCGTGTGAACACCTGCCGTATGTGCCCTTACTCA
This sequence comes from uncultured Acetobacteraceae bacterium, assembly GCA_964236035.1. Lineage (GTDB taxonomy): Bacteria > Pseudomonadota > Alphaproteobacteria > Acetobacterales > Acetobacteraceae > CAXSFF01. The sequence continues at coordinate 2,418 of CAXSFF010000038.1, read as the reverse complement.
GTTGCACAGAGGCTCAGCGTCCAGGCCACGCTGACGCGCAGGGCCAACATCCATCGCACCCACTTCAACTTACAGAATGCGCTACATTTTTGCGAGGTTTCAAATGGACCAGGACGTATCAAACGTACACGAAGAGCAAGATCCGTCCGTCGATCAGAAGTCAGTCGCCAAAGGGGCACCCAGCCGACGCCGGCTGGGCTGGCGTCCAATCCTGCTCAGTGCGTGTGCGGTCGCCGTGGTCGCAGGCGGCGGCTTCTATGGCCGCTACTACTGGACCACCGGACGCTTTCTTGTCTCGACCGATGACGCGTATGTGCAGGCTGACAACGTTATCATCAGCCCCAAGGTTTCTGGCTACATCTCGGATGTGCTGGTGCAGGACAACCAGGCGGTGAACAATGGACAGGTTCTCGCCCGGATCGATGACCGCGATTACCGCACCGCCCTCGCCGTCGCTCAGGCGAACGTGGAAGCACAGCAGGCAGGCATCGAGAACCTGATCCAGCAGATGGCTCAGCAGCAGCTCACGACGGCTGAGGCACGGGCCACTGTCACCGGCGACCAGGCGGCGCTGGCCTTCTCCAACCAGGACAACGAGCGCTATGCAATCCTCTCCAAAAACGGCGCCGGCACCGTTCAGAACGCGCAGAAATCCTCATCGGACGCACGCGGGAAGCAGGCCAGCCTGGAGCATGACACCGCTGCCGTTGGCGCTGCCGGGAAGCAAATTGACGTGCTGGGCACGCAAGTCGTCCAGGCGCGGGCGATCCTTGTTCAGCTGCAGGCGTCCATGCACCAGGGCGAGCTGAACGTAAGCTACACGACGATCACCTCGCCAGTCGGCGGGACGGTGGGAGCCCGCACCTTGCGCGCAGGGCAATATGTTCAAGCTGGCACTCAGTTGATGGCAGTGGTGCCGCTGAGCG
>CAXSFF010000038.1:0-1392 GCA_964236035.1 uncultured Acetobacteraceae bacterium | reverse complement strand
CTCACTGCTTGGGGCCTTCATGGCGGTGCTGAACATCCAGGTCACCAACACCTCGCTGCCCGACATCGAGGGCGGCATCGGCACCGGCGGCGTGAACGGCGCCTGGATCAGCACGGCCTACCTGATCGGCGAAATCATCGTCATTCCCATGACCGACTTCTTGAGCAGGGTTTTCTCGCTGCGCCGCTACCTGATTGTCAACGCCGCTCTGTTCCTGCTGCTCTCAGTGGCCTGCGGCCAGGCGAGCAGCCTTCCCGAGATGATCGTGCTGCGGGGTCTACAGGGTTTCTTCGGCGGCGTATTGATCCCGCTCGCGTTCACCATCATTGTCGAGATGTTGCCGCCATCGAAGCGGCCAATGGGCTTCGCCGGCTTTGCCATCACCGCCACCTTCGCGCCAGCGATCGGCCCGACGATCGGCGGCTGGCTGACGGACAACTACGGCTGGCAGACGATATTTTATATGAATCTCGTTCCTGGCGCGGTTATGCTTGCCGCGCTGGGCTATGCGCTGCCGCCGTCCAAGGCGAACTATAAGTTGCTTCGCCATGGCGACTGGCTCGGCATTATCCTGATGGCGATCGGGCTCGCAAGCTTCCAGACTGTGCTGGACGACGGCAACGTGTACGACTGGTTCGGCTCGCCGTTCATCGTCAAGCTCACCCTTGTGTCGGCGGTGGCGCTTGCCGCCTTCATCGTCGTTGAGCTGACCAGCAAGAACCCGCTGATCCAGCTCCGGCTGCTGCGTCGGCGCAACTTCGGCTTCGGCACGCTAGGCAACTTCCTGCTGGGCTTTGCGCTCTACGCGTCGGCTTATTTGCTGCCGCAATACCTCGCGGTCTCGCAGGGCTTCAATGCGCAGCAGAGCGGCGAGGTGATGGCCTGGACCGGCTTGCCGCAGCTTTTTGTCATACCCTTCGTGCCACTGCTGATGCGCCGGTTCGATTCCCGTTATTTGGTCGGTGTGGGGCTGACAATCTTCGCCGCGAGTTGCTTCATGAACCTGCATCTCGACTCAGAGTATGGCGGCCCGCAGCTTTTCTGGCCCGACGTGACCAGGGCGGTCGGCCAAGCGTTGGCGCTGACGCCGCTGTCGGCCATCGCCATGGTCGGCATCACGCCGGACGAGGCCGGCGCCGCATCGGGGTTGTTCAACATGCTGCGCAACCTTGGGGGCGCGATCGGCACCGCGGCGATCGAGACGTTCTTCACCAAGCGCGAACAATACCATTCCTTCGTCATCAACGCCCATGTGTCGCTACTGGACCCGGCGACCCAAACACGGCTCGCCTCGCAACAACAGTACTTCCTGACGCATGGCCTGCCCGATCCGGCGGCCGCCATGCAGCGCGCGGTGATCGCCGTGGGCCAAACCATCCGCGCCCAGGCGAC
>CAXSFF010000037.1:0-10778 GCA_964236035.1 uncultured Acetobacteraceae bacterium | reverse complement strand
TTCGCCGGCGAGGGCGTGCAGCGGCGGCTGGACCGCTTGGCGCTTTCGCTGGGTGTGCGCGCGGTGATGGAAACGACCTGAGTTCCCCCTCCCCTTGCGGGAGGGGCCAGGGGAGGGGTGCCGCGCGCGGGGTGGTTGGTGTGGCCACCCCTCCTCGCGGCCTCCTCCCGCAAGGGGAGGAGGAGCAGGCAGCGATCGAGTCAGGCGCGGTTCATGCGCCAGATGGAACGGTTGAGCGCCCCGGCGAAGGTAACCCAGGCGAGATAAGGCAGCAGCAGCTCAGCCGCAAGCGGGTCGATGGGAGCAAACATGGCGATCGTGGCGACGATCGAGAACCAGAGCAGCGTGATCTCACCCAACGCCAAACCCGGCCGGTGCAGGCCGAAGAACACCGCCGACCAGCCAGCATTGAGCAGCAACTGCACGCCATACACGGCGAGCGCGGAACCGAAGCCGACGCGGCGCCAGACCAGCCAGCCCGCCGCCGCGATCATGGCATAGAGGATTGCCCAGGCCGGACCGAACAGCCAGTTCGGCGGTCGCCAAGACGGACGGTTCAACGATTCATACCAGGCGCCCGGCTTGAACGACGCGCCCGACGCCGCGACCGCAATCACCGCGGCAAGGAAGCCCGCCAACCCGATGGCGTCGGGCGTGCTCAACCCCGGCTACGGGTTCGGCGACGCCGCCCCGGCGGGAGCGGCCGGCGCGCCTGGAGCGACGGGGGCCGACCGCGCGGCCGGTGCGGTCGGCGCAGCCAGGGTGGCAGTGGTCGGGGTCGGCTTCGGTCCCTCGGCCGACGGTGTCGGCAACGGCTCCGGATCGGCCGCCAGGGTGTGCAGGTAGTCGATGACGTTGGCACGCTGCTTGTCGTTGGAGATGCCGGCGAAGCCCATCTTGGTGCCGGGCGCGTAGGCGGCGGGCTTCAGCAGCCACTCGTTGAGCTCGTCGTACGTCCACGGGCCGGCCTTCGCCTTGATGGCGTTGGAGTAGGAGTATCCCGCCATGTGCCCGTGCGCGGCGCCGACGATGCCGTACAGGTTGGGGCCGACGCCAGCCTTGCCGCCCTCGTTGAAGCTGTGGCAGGCCGAGCAGACGTTCTTCGCGTAGCTGGCGCCCGCCGCCGGGTCGGCCGAGGCGAGCAGGACGGCGATCGGCGCGGCAGGCTCCGGCGGGGCCTCGCCGGCGGCGACGGCTGTGGTCGGCTCATCGATCTTCAGCGCCGAGTGCTGCAGCCGGGTCGGATGGACCAGCGCCTCGGCGACCACGCCGCTAAGGGAGAATACGATCCCCGCGACCAGGATTGCGGCGGCGATCTTGTTGACCTCTAGGCTCTCCATACGACACGTCACCTTCGAACACGGGAGACCCTGCGAAGCGCGCGAGTCCTGCCGGACTATTATAATGTCCTTTCCGGACCATCAACCCGGACGCCATACACAAACGCCGGACCGGGCCTCGCCGGCCCGCTTCGCAGGATGCTGGCGCCGCGCTAGATACGCCGCCATGTGCGCCGCCGCATCCATCGCTGGGACCGGATCGCCGCCTGGCCCAGGTGCCCGGTGATCTGGCTCGCCGTCGCCGTGCTGATCGTCCTGGCGCTGCTGCCGGCCGCGTGGGCCAGCCGCGGCGGCGCCCGCGGCCGGCGCGAGGCCGCGTTGGCGCTGCACCGCGCCCAGCTGCTGGAACTGGAGCGCGACCTGGCGGAGCGCCGCATCGGCGCCGAGGAACACAAGACCGCCCGGCTCGAGGTGCAGCGGCGCCTGCTGGCCGCCGCGGAGAGCCAGGAGGTGCTGCCGGCGCGGCTGGCCTCGTCCAACGCCGTCTTGTGGGCCTGCCTGGCGCTGGCGCCGTTCGCGACGCTGGCGCTGTACTCCGTCGCCGGCCGCCCGGACCTGTTGCGGCCTATCCCTATGCCAGAGGCGGGCGCGTCCGAGGCGCAGCTGATCGAGCAGCTGCGCGGCGTGCTGGCGCGCATGGACCCGCACAGCCCGCAGGCCTTGCAAGGCAACCTGCTGCTGGCCCGCGTCGAGGAGCGCCGTGGCGACGACACGGCGGCGGCGGCGGCGTGGCAGGCGGCGTTGGCGGCGCATTTCGACTCGGAGACCGCCATCCACGCCGCCGAGGCGCTGACCCGCGCCGCCGGGGATGTCACGCCGGAAGCCGCGACGCTGTACCGCCGCGCCCTGGCCGCAACGCCGCCGGACGCGCCGTGGCGTTCGGCCTTGGAGCAACGCCTGGCGGGATTGAAGTAGGCAGGTTCAGGCGCCGTCACCCTGCGCGTAGGCATCCGCCATGACCCGGATCGCCGCCAGCTTCGCGTGGAATGCGGACCAGTCATCCGCGTCGGCGATCGGTGCCCAGATCGCCTCCACCTCGTCGATCAGCATCGTGCACGCGCTGCCGGCGAAATACGAATGGTCCAGCTTGGCGTCCGGGGCTGGCGTGGCGTCGTCGAGCGCCGCCCGCACGGCGTCGAACTCCGCGCCGTACGGGACACGCGGCCTGCCGCCATGCCAGTCGAACAACGCCTGCTCGAACGGGACCTGGCTCGTGGCCAGCGCCGGCCACCAGGCGGCGGACACGGCGGCGTCCGCCTCCGCTCCGCGCCGGGCGACGCCCAGGCGGCGCAGCAGGGCGGCCTCATAGGCGTACTGGAATGCCGGCGCGAAACCGTGCAGCACCTCGACCAGAGCATCCTTGCCGGCCAGCGGCAGCAGGCACTCGGCCAGCCGGGTCAGGTTCCACAGCAAGGTGTCGGGCTGCCGGCCATAGGCATACAGGCCGTTCTCGTCGAAATAGGCGGCGGTGAACGCCGGGTCGTAGGTGGGCAGCCAGCGCCAGGGGCCGTAGTCGAAGCTCTCGCCCGTGATGTTGATGTTGTCCGTGTTCAGCACCCCGTGCACGAACCCGGCGAGCATCCACTGCGCCCCGAGCCGCGCCACCCGCCCCGTGACCTCGGCCAGGAATGCCACCGCGCGCTCCGCCTCGCCGTCGCGCCAGGCGGCCGGCATGTAGGTGCGGATGGCGTAGTCCAGCAGCCGGCGCAGGCTGGCCTCGTCGCCCAGGTAGGCCAGGCGCTGGAACGAGCCGATGCGGATGTGGGAATGGCTCAGCCGCACCAGCACCGCCGAGCGGGTCGGCGACGGCTCGTCATGGCGCACCAGGTCCTCGCCCGTCTCGACCAGGCTCAGCGAGCGCGAGGTGTACACGCCCTGCGCCGCCAGCATCTCGGTCGCCAGCACCTCCCGCACGCCGCCCTTCAGCGTCAGCCGCCCGTCGCCGGCGCGCGACCAGGGCGTGGTGCCGCTGCCCTTGGTGCCGAGGTCGAGCAGCCGCCCGTCCACCAGGTCGTGCATCTGGGCATAGAGGAAGCCGCGGCCGTCGCCGAGGTCGGGGTTGTAGGAGCGGAACTGATGGCCGTGGTAGCGCAGGGCAAGCGGCTCGGGCAGGCTGCCCGGCAGCGGCTCGAACCGGGCCATGTGCGCGACCCACTCATCGTCGGTCAGCCCGGCCAGGCCGATGCGCGCCGCCGCCGCCTGGTCGCGGTGGCGGATGATGGCGGCGGGGAAGGCCGCCGCGCGGACAGGGTCGAAGAATGCCGCACCCAGCTCACCGTGGCGGGTCGACGGGCTGAAACCTGGCGAGAGCGGCATGATCATCCTAGGGCGCTGGTGGATGGGGGCGCTGGTGGATGGAGGTAACACTTTATCCACCAAGTTACGCGATCCTGGCGGCGGAAAAGCAGGTCGTCCACCATGTCGTTGTCGTCTCACCTGCGCTTGCGAACCAAGGCGCTCCTGGTGCCTGGCCTGTTCGCGATCGTCGCGGCTGCCCTGACGTGGCAGGCGACCGACCGCTACGCCTCCGCCCTGATGACGGAGCGCGAAGCAAGCACCAGCGCCGTCACCAAGAGCATCGTTTGCACGCTGGGCTACCTTGCCAGCCTTGAGCAGCAGGGTGAGCTGAGCACCGAGGAGGCCAGGAAGCTGGCCCGGGGATTGATCACGGCCAACCGCCCCGGCAACAACGAGTACACGATCGCGCTCGATCAGGACGGCGTCTACCAGTCGCATCCCAACCCGGCGCTGGTCGGCGTGCCGCACGACAAGCTGCCTCCGGCGCTGCATGCGATCAGCGAGCGGACTCTTGCCGACCTCGCCCACAAGGATGAGACCTTGTATCTGACCTGGCTGCCGCGCGACCCAGGCGGCCCGCCGCAGCCGCGGTTGAATTACGCCATCAGGTTCGAACCTTGGCACTGGGCCATCGGGACGGCTACGTACGTTGACGACATCAACAAGCAGGTCACGGCGTACGGGCTTCGGTTGGCCGCCATCTCGCTGGTTGCGACGCTGCTGACGGCGCTGCTGGGCTGGTTCCTGCTGCATGACTTCGACCGCGGGCTGCACAGCGTCATGGGTGGGATGGCCAAGATCGCCGGCGGGGACCTCAAGGTTTCGGTTGCCGGCCTGCGGCGTCGGGATGAGGCCGGCCAGCTTGCCCGGGCGCTGGCGTCCGTCCGCGACAGCTTGGCAGAAGCGGCGCAGTTGCGCGGGACCCACGAGGCGGAGGCTGCCGTCGCGGCCGCTGACCGTGGACGGTTGATGGAGCGCATGGCCAAGGCGTTCGAGGTCAAGGTGCGCCGGGTCGCAGACCGGGTCGCCACAGCGGCCGAGCTGGTCGAGACCACGGCTCGCAGTTTGCACCAGGCGACCGCAGCCGTGATCGACAATGCGCGAGAAGCCGGGGCGGTGGCCGTTGCCGCCAACGGCAGCGTACAGCTGGCGGCGGCGGGCGCCGCGCAACTTTCGAACTCGATCGCCGAGGTGAACCGTCAGGTCCGGCATGCCGCCAGCAACACCGATGGCGCGGTCGGGCAGGTCGAGCAGTCCAGCCTGATCCTGCGCGGCCTGGCCAAAAGTGCCGGGCAGATTGGCGACATCGTGAAAGTGATCCAGACGATCGCGGGTCAGACCAACATGCTGGCACTTAACGCGACTATCGAGGCGGCACGGGCTGGCGACATGGGCAGAGGGTTTGCGGTCGTGGCCAGCGAAGTGAAAAGCCTCGCCAGCCAGACCGGTCGAGCCACCGAAAGCGTCCAGGCGCAGGTTCAAGCCGTGCAGGCCGGCACATCGGCCGCAGTGTCGGCGATCGCGGCGGTGGAGACCACGATCGACCAAATGGGTCAGACCGCGCGGCGTATTGCTAGGGAAATGGAGCAACAGAAAGACGCGGCGCGACAAATCGCCGAGATCGTTCAAATCCTGTCAGCCGCCACCACCGACGTGACGGTCCGGATCAATGCTGCGTCAACCAGCGCCGCGGGAGCCACGCAGAACGCTGACGGCCTGTTGCAATCGGCCGTCGAGCTGACGGCGGCGTCACGCACGCTCGCTGTTGAAATGGATGAATTCCGCCTGGAAATCCAGACGATGTGACCTGATCGAGGTCGTGTCAGCCGCTGTTTTGGCGACTGACATGCTGGCACGGCGGCGTTAGCCACGCCCATTCAGTAGCCGTAGCTGGGCCGCTGCGGAGTGGTTGCGGCACCTGCGCCGGCACCCAACGCCGCGCCGCCAAGACCGCCGATCAGGGCGCCCTTGCCGCCGCCGGCCAAGCCGCCGATCGCAGCGCCCGCGCCGCCGCCGAGCAGGCCGCCACCGACTGCCCGCTGCCCGGGGCTATACGGATCGCTGCACGCACCCAGGCAAAGAGCCGCACCGAGCGTCGCGGCAGCTAAAGATTTCTTCAGGCTCATTATAAACCTCCATTAAAACAACTACGGGTAGAACGCGCCGGGTTTGCATCGGTTCCGACGCGCGCAGGGGCTGATGTCATGCAACGCGCACTGGCAGCGGCTTTTCCGCCACTGCCGCCGGCACCTTCGCCGTCGATCGTGGCGACGCGATGGCAGCCAGGCCGCGAACGCCCATGGTGGCCGCTCTTGCCCCTCCGGTGGCACAGGGTTAAAGCCGCGACGCACCTTGCACTGCGTCAACCGCCAAAGGCCCCCTTCGATGTTCGCACGCCTGTTCGGCATCATGTCCGCCGACATGGCCATCGACCTCGGCACCGCCAACACCCTCGTCTACGTCAAAGGCCGCGGCATCGTGCTGGCGGAGCCCTCCGTGGTGGCGATCGCCGACGTGCGCGGCAAGAAGCAGGTGCTGGCGGTCGGCGAGGAGGCCAAGCAGATGCTGGGCCGCACCCCGGGCAACATCCAGGCGATCCGCCCGCTGCGCGACGGCGTCATCGCTGACTTTGAGGTCGCGGAGGAGATGATCAAGCACTTCATCCGCAAGGTGCACGCCCGCCGCGGCTTCACCAGCCCGCTGATTATCGTGTGCGTGCCGTCCGGCTCCACGGCGGTCGAGCGCCGCGCCATCCAGGAGAGCGCCGAGAGCGCCGGCGCGCGCAAGGTGATGCTGATCGAGGAGCCGATGGCGGCGGCGATCGGCGCCGGGTTGCCGGTGACGGAGCCGTCGGGCAGCATGATCGTCGACATCGGCGGCGGCACCACGGAGGTCGCCGTGATATCCTTGGGCGGCATCGTGTACTCGCGCAGCGTGCGGGTCGGCGGCGACAAGATGGACGAGGCGATCATCAGCTACATCCGGCGCAACCATAACCTGCTGATCGGCGAAAGCTCGGCCGAGCGCATCAAGATGGACATCGGCGCCGCCTGTGTGCCGGACTACAACGAGGAAGGCCCTTACCGCGACGTGAAGGGCCGCGACCTGATGAACGGCGTGCCGCGGGAGGTGCTGGTGAGCCAGCGCCAAATCTCCGAGAGCCTGGCCGAGCCGGTCAGCGCGATCGTGGAGGCGGTGAAGGTGGCGCTGGAGAACACCCCGCCGGAACTCGCCGCCGACATCGTCGACAAGGGCATCGTGCTGACCGGCGGCGGCGCCCTGCTGTACCGCCTGGACCAGGTGCTGCGGGAGGCGACGGGGCTGCCGGTGGTGGTCGCCGAGGAGCCGCTGAGCTGCGTCGCGCTGGGCACGGGGCGCGCCCTTGAAGAGATGAAGCGCCTGCGCAACGTATTGACGTCCATGTACTGACGGAGGGCGCCCGACCCGTGATCCGGCTATCCATCCCGGTCCGCCAGGCGCTGTCCCGGCTGACGCTCCCCGTGCTGATCGCGGTAGCGCTCGGCGTCATGCTGCTCGGCAAGGCGGACGCGCTGCTGGCCGAGCGCGCGCGCATGGCGCTGGCCGACGCGCTGGCGCCGCTCTATGGCCTCGTGTCGCAGCCGCTGGCCAGCATTCGCGCCACCGTGCTCGACGCCGGCGGGCTGATGTCGCTGCGCGACGAGAACATCCGCCTGCGCGACGAGAACGACCGGCTGCGGCAGTGGCAGGCGGTGGCGCTGGCGCTGGACGCCGAGAACCAGTCGCTGAAGGCCAACCTGAACTGGGTTCCCGACCCGGCGCCGTCCTTCGTGACCGCTCGCGTGGTGGCCGATGCCGGCGGCGTGTATGCGCGCGCCGTGCTGCTGTCGACAGGGCCGAACCGCGCCGTCGCCAAGGGGCAGATCGCGCTCGACGAACGCGGCCTGGTCGGGCGGGTGACGGAGACGGGGCTGCGCAGCGCCCGGGTGCTGCTGATCACCGACATCAACAGCCGCATCCCCGTCACGCTGGAGAACAGCCGCGCCCATGCCATGCTGCTCGGTACCAACAACGCCCGCCCGCGGCTGATGTTCTGGCCGGAGGGCAGCATGCCCGTGGAGGGCGAGCGCGTGGTGACCAGCCCGGAGGCCAACGCGTTCCCGTCCGGGCTGCCGGTCGGGGTGGTGCACTACACGGCCAGCAACGTGCCCGAGGTGGAGCCATACGCGCACCTGGACCGGCTCGAGGTGGTGCGCATCTTCGACTACGGCATGACCGGCATCCAGCCGCCGGAGAACGTCGCCCGGCTGGAGCGCCGCAAGTGACCGTCATCGTGAGAAGCCGCCTGGCGACGCGGCTGAAATCCATCGTTTGCCCTGGGTCGCCACGCCGAAGCCGGCTCGCGATGACAAGCGTTGGATAAGACGCCCGGCATCCGCCCGCGCCCAAGCCTCTGGCGCCGCCTGGACGCCATCGGGCGGGCCGCGTTCCCGGCGTCGATCACGGCGCTGCTGCTGCTGGGCTCGTCGGCCCCGTTCGGGCTGCCCGGGCAGGCGCAGTGGCAGCCGTCGCTCGCCCTGGCATGCGTGTTCTTCTGGTCGCTGTACCGGCCCGCCTCGATGCCCCCGGCGGCCGTGTTCCTGCTGGGGTTGCTGGCCGACCTGCTCGGGCTGTCGCCGGTGGGGGCGTCCGTGCTGGTGCTGCTGATCGTGCACGGCTGCGCGGTGACGTGGCGGCGCGGCCTGGTGCGGCAGGGCTTCCTGGTGGTCTGGCTGGCGTTCGTCGCCGTGGCTGCCGCCGCCGCCGCGCTGCAATGGGCACTGGTGTGCGCGCTCACCTTCCGGCTGTTCGCGCCGGCGCCGGCCTTGTTCCAGTTCGCGCTGAGCGCCGGGCTGTATCCCGTGCTGGCGATGGTGTTCATCCAGGCCCACCGCGGCCTCGCCGACCCGGGTCAGGCGTAGTGAAGAAGGAAAGCCGCCGCACCGGCGTGTTCACCCGGCGCGCGCTGCTGCTCGGCGCCGGCCAGGTCGGCGTGCTGGGCCTGCTGGCGGCCCGGCTGTACAAGGTCCAGGTGGTCGACGGCGCGCGCTACGCCACCCTGGCCGAGACCAACCGCGTCAGCGCCCGCCTGATCGCCCCGCCGCGTGGCCGCGTGCTTGACCGATTCGGCACCGTCGTCGCCGGCAACAAGCTGAACTGGCGCGCCTTGCTGATCGCCGACGAGACGGGCAACGTCGACGCCACCCTCGACGCCTTCAACCGCGTGGTGCCGCTGGCCGACCACGAGCGCGCCCGCATCGACCGCGAGCTGCACCGCGGGCGCCGCTTCATCCCCGTCGTGGTGCGCGAGTTCCTGAGCTGGGACGACATGTCGCGCATCGAGGTCAACGCCCCCGACCTGCCCGGTATCCTGGTCGATGTCGGTACCTCCCGCCTGTACCCGCTGGGCCCGACGCTGGCGCACGTGGTCGGCTACGTGGCCCCGCCCAGCGAGGCGGACATGGGCAACGACCCGAGCCTGGCGCTGCCCGGCATCCGCGTCGGCCGCGCCGGGGTCGAGAAGTTCCACGAGCTGAAGCTGCGCGGCCGCGCCGGTGCCGTGCAGATGGAGGTCAACGCGTCCGGCCGGGTGATCCGCGAGCTGGACCGGCAGGAGGGCACCCAGGGCCAGGATGTCGGCCTGACCATCGACGTGGATTTGCAGAACCAGGTGCTGCGCCGGCTCGGCGAGCAGAGCGCATGCGCCGTGGTGATGGACTGCCGCAACGGCGAGGTGCTGGCGATGACCACCACGCCGTCGTTCGAGCCGGCGCTGTTCAACTCCGGCGTGTCGCAGGCGCAGTGGGTGGAATGGACCAACAACCGCCGCGCGCCGCTGATCAACAAGGCGACGGCGGGGGTGTATCCGCCGGGTTCGACGTTCAAGATGGCGGTGGCGATGGCGGCGCTGGAGAACCACGCCATCGGCATCACCGACCGCCTGACCTGCCCCGGCTTCCTCGACGTCGGCGACACCCGGTTCCATTGCTGGGCCAAGCACGGCCACGGCTCGCTCGACGTGCGCGACGCGCTGAAGCACAGCTGCGACGTGTTCTTCTTCGAGGCGGCGCGGCGCACGGGGATCGAGCACGTCGCCGCCATGGCCAACCGCTTCGGCATGGGCGTCGACCTCGACATCGAGCTGCCGGGCGCGCGCCGGGGGCTGATCCCGACCAAGGAATGGGGGCTGTCGCGCGGCCATTCGTGGGGGGCCGGCGACACCGTGAACGTCGGCATCGGCCAGGGCTTCGTGCAGACCACGCCGCTGGCGCTGTGCACCTACGCCTCGCGCGTCGCCACGGGGCGGGCGGTGCAGCCGCACCTGACCCGCACGTTGAACGGCGTCGTGCAGCCCGGCGGGCAGCCGTCGGACTGGCCGAGCATGGGGCTGGCGGAACGCTCGCTGCATACCGTGCGGGAGGGCATGTTCGCCGTGGTGAACGAGGCCGGCGGCACGGCGCCGTTGGCGCGGCTGGGGATGCCTGGGATACAACTGGCCGGCAAGACGGGATCGAGCCAGGTGCGCCATGTGTCGCGCGAGCTGCGCGAGCACGGCAACTTCAAGTCCGAGAACCTGCCGTGGGAGTACCGCCCGCACGCGTTGTTCGTGGCGTTCGCGCCGTACGACGCGCCGCGCTACGCCGTCAGCCTGGTGATCGAGCACGGCAACGCCGGCGCCACCGCCGCCGCCCCGCTGGCCCGCGACATTATGGCCGACGTGCTGACCCGCGACCCCGTCAACCGCGTCGAGCCGCAGGGCACCAAGGTGGCGCAGAGCCTGTGACCGGCAAGGTGTCGTGCGTGGCCACCCCTCCCCCAACCCCTCCCGCAAGGAGAGGGGAGAAGGAAGGCAGGATACTGCTCCTCCTCCCCCGATGCTTGGCGATTGGGCGGGAGGAGGCCGGGAGGAGGGGTGGCAGCGCGGACACCAGGCATCGTGAGAGAAGGGCGTCATGCTGAACGAACGCCGGCTGATCCGGGCCGAGCCGTCCTTCGGCCTCACCACCAAGCTGTTCCAAATCTCCTGGCTGTACGTGATGCTGCTGTGCACCCTGGCCGGCGTCGGCTACGCGGCGCTGTACTCCGCCGGCGGCGGCTCGCCGGAGCCGTACGCCGCGCGCC
>CAXSFF010000036.1:0-10793 GCA_964236035.1 uncultured Acetobacteraceae bacterium | reverse complement strand
GCCGACACTCCTGTTGCAGCAACTCCGGCACCACAGCGCGGCCCGCCAGCAGGTTGACCATGGCGACGTGCGGCACCCGGATCATGCGCCGCGCCAGCATCGCCGACACGGGGTTCACCCGGTACGTCACCGCCATCGGCACCCCCGCCAGCGCCAGCTCCAGCGTCGACGTGCCTGACTTGGTCAGCGCGGCGGCGGCGGCGGCGTAGGCGTCGTGCTTGTCGTCCAGCCCCGTCACGATCACCGGGCGCACTGGCCACGCGGACGCGGCGCGCTGCACCACCTCCGCCACCGCCGCCGAGACCGGCACCACGGGGACCACGCCCGGCAACTCGCGCGCCACCAGCGCCAGCGTCTCGCCGAACACAGGGAGCAGGCGAGGGGCCTCGCTGCGGCGGCTGCCGGGCATCAGCACCACCACGGGCGCGTCGGGCGCCAAACCATGCCGGACCCGGAACCGCGCGCCATCGCCGGACCCGGCGCCGGATTCCAGCACCGGATGGCCCACGAACGACGCGCTCAGGCCGTGCCCGGCGAAGTACCCGGCCTCGAACGGCAGCAGGCACAACAGCGCGTCCCACAGCCCGGGGAACGTCTTCACCCGGTGCTCGCGCCACGCCCACACCTGCGGCGCGACGTATTGCACCCGGCGCACGCCCAACGGCTTCACCCGGCGCAGGACGTGCAGCCCGAAGCCCGGCGAGTCGATCGTCACCACCACGTCCGGCCGCTTCGCCGCCACGTCCGCCACCACCGACAGCATGCGCCGGCGCAGGAGGCGCAGCCGCGGCAGTATCTCGACCAGGCCCATCACCGCCAGGTCGTGCATGGGGAACAGGCTCTCCAGCCCCTCGACCTGCATCCGCGCGCCGCCGACGCCGGCGAAGCGGACGCCGGGCCGCGCCTGCTTCAACGCCGCCATCAGACGGCCGCCGAGCACATCGCCACTGGTCTCGCCGGCGACGACGTAGATCAGCACGGGTTCTCGAACGCGACGGCGGGCGCGGGGTCGGCAGCGTCCGGGTAGTCGCGGTGGTTGAGCACGGCGCCGTCACGCCGCACCGCCGCGATGGCGGCCGGGTCGAGCGTCGCGTGCACCCAGCCCGGCGCGTTCATCGTGCCGCACGCCACCACGCCGTCGTCGGGGAAGCCGCGGTCGACGGGGCCGAACACGGCGGCATAGCCGTGGTTGGCGTCCATCGCGGCGAGCCAGGGGGCGTCGCCCACGGTGGCGGCGACGGCGACGAAGCACTGGTTCTCGACCGCGCGCGCCTGCGCCGACAGGCGGACGCGGTTGAACCCGGCGGGCGTATCGGTGCAGGCCGGCACCAGCAGCAGCCAGGCGCCCGCCTGCACCTGCGCCCGGGCCAGCGGCGGGAACTCGCTGTCGTAGCAGATGCAGACGCCGATGCGGCCCCAGGGGGTGTCGAACACGCCGGGCGCGGCACCCGGCGACAGGCCCCATTGCTCCGCCTCGAACCGGGTGAGGCGGTGCTTGTCCTGCCACGCGATCCGGCCATCCGGCGCGATCAACGGCGCGTGGTTGATCACCGTGCCATCGCGCCGCAGCGGCAGCGAGCCGCCGAGCAGCCAGACGTTATGCTGCGCCGCCATGCCGGACATCGCCCGCAGCACGAAATCATGCTGGTTGCAGGCGGCGGCCAGCTCCTCGGCCACGGTGGGGTAGGGGCCGCCGATCGCATCCATCGCGGCGTATTCCGGCAGCACCAGCAGCTCCGCGCCGGCGGCCGCGGCGGTCGCGATGCGCAGGTCCAGCGCCTGCTGCCACGCATCCAGATCGAGGTGGCGGCGAAGGTCGTATTGCAGCAGGGCCAGATGCAGCGTCATGGCAGCGGTGCGCCGTTCAGCGACTTGATCCAGAAATCCAGCGTGTGCCGGGTGGGTTCGGGGTCGCCGTGGCCGCGCCAGGTCATGGTGCAGGCGACGCCGTTCATGGGCTGGAAGCCGCGCCGGCGCCAGAACGCGTCGTTGGTGGTGGCATTGGCCGGGCGCAGCGGGTGGTCCAGGGCGCGGCGGACCGAGCAGAAGATGGCGTAGTCGGCGGTGGAGACGGCGCGGGCGTGGCTCTCGCGCAGCTCGAACAGCCGCTTGCCGAGGCCGATGCCGCGCCATTCCTTGAGGATGACGCCCTCGCCGAAGTAGAAGAAGCGCCGCACCTCCCAGCCGCGTTCGATGAATGGCGCCTGCACGTTGGCGCTCTCGTCGCCGAGCGGCAGGCAGGTGGCGAGTCCGACGGGGCTGCCGTCATGCCGGGCGACGAACAATGCGGCCCGCGGCAGGTCGGCGTAGGGCGCGATGTAGGGCTGGTCGTCCGGCCTGGAGTCGAGCAGATAGGGCCACTCGTTGAACACGGTGGCGTGGACGTGCTGGAAGCTGCCCAGCGCGCCGGCGATCGCCTTTCCGGTGTAGGTCGAGATTTGGACGGAGGTGTCTTGCATGGAGAATGGCATAAGAGGCGTCCGCGACCGATGCAACGCCCGGCTGAATTGTGGCTGAACGCCTGTGCCACGTCGTCGACGGGCCTTTTGTTGGCGACCGGCTGCGCGGCGAGCCGTTCCTGCATTGCTGTACGGAGGCGCAGCTCGGCTTCGTGCTCGCCCGGCATTTCCCCGGCCGGACCGGGCTGCGCATCGTGCGGTTCGACCCGGCGGATGTCGTCGGCCGCATCGAATGGGTTCATAGCGAACCGGACCAGGACGCGTTCCCGCATCTCTACGGCGAGATCATCCTGGCGCTCGCGACGACCTCGGACGATTAGCGGCAGACTTCAAGGCGGCGCCTGCCTCCAAAACGAAGGAAAAACCATGTCGCTCCTGCACACCCTGAGTTGCCGCCGTTGCTTCAGCCGGGGACTGGCCGCGACGGCCGTGGCCGCCCCGTTGGCCACCCTGTTCGGGCGCAAGGCGCTTGCGGAGGACAAGCCGCTGACGCCGGTTCCCGGCGCGCCGCTGTCGGCGCACAGCCATGTGCTGGACACGGCGGCGGACGCCATACAGTCCAAGAAGCCCATCGACGCGATGAGCGCGTACCTCAACGGCTTCCACTTCTATGCCGACGACATGGGCAGGCAGGTGGAGGCGAACCATTACTGCACCCACCTGAACGAGGACTTCCACCAGTGCGTCATCTACGACGCCAACCAAGCGAACGCCAAGCTCATCGGCATCGAGTACATCGTCAGCGAGAAGCTGTTCAAGACGCTGCCCGAGGACGAGAAGCGGCTTTGGCACAGCCACAACTACGAGGTGAAGTCGGGCGAACTGGTGGCGCCAGGTGTCCCCGACCTGGCCGAGCACGCCTTCATGGCCGATCTCGTCACCACGTACGGCAAGACCTGGCACACGTGGCAGATCGACAGGGACCAGGACTTCCCGATGGGGATACCGCAACTGATGATGGGGTTCACCGGCGACGGCCAGGTCAAGCAGTCGATGCTGGATGATCGAGACAGGCGGTTCGGAGTGTCCTACCAGGATGAGAGGAAGAATCGTGAAGACATCGCCATGCCCCAACTCGTCAGCGGCGCGAACTCCTGGCAGAGCGGAAAGGCCATGCAGCTGAAACTTGAAGAGCTGCCGGTGAAGAACCTCAAGGCTTAGGGTGATACCAACGGCATCAAATGTTGACTGCACTGCTCCTCCTCCCCTTGCGGGAGGAGGCCGGGAGGAGGGGTAGCGACATCACAGGTCATCGCGCGCCGTACCCCTCCTCCAGCCCCTCCCGCAAGGGGAGGGGAGAAGAATTGGAAGCTGCGGGAGCCAGCCACGCGGGCGAAGCCGTCAAACCGGGCTGGCGCCGTAAAGCAACGCCGGGTCGATCAAGGGTTGCGCGATCTCGACCAGGGCGCCGTCGCGCACCGCGCGGAAGAAGCACGAACGCTGGCCGGTGTGGCAGGCCGCGCCGACTTGGTCGACCAGCAGCAGCAGCGTGTCGCCGTCGCAGTCCAGGCGCAGCTCCACCAGGCGCTGCGCCTGTCCGGAGGTCTCGCCCTTGCGCCACAGCGCCTGCCGGCTGCGGCTCCAGTAGCACACGCGCCCTGTCGCCAGCGTCTCGGCCAGCGCCGCGGCGTTCATCCAGGCGACCATCAGCACCTCGCCGGTGTCGTGCTGCTGGGCGATGGCGGGCACCAGGCCAGCGGCGTCGAACCGTATCGGCAGCTCAGCCATGGGCGCGCAGCACCGCCAATCCGCCGGCCAGGTCGGCGATCAGGTCGGCGGTGTCCTCCAGCCCGATGTGGAACCGCACCAGCGGCCCGGCAAAGCGGTGCTCGAGCGTGCGGGTGAGCGACCCCGTGGTCGGCAACGCCAGGCTCTCGAACCCGCCCCACGACGCGCCGATGCCGAACAGCGACAGGCTGTCGACCATGGCGCGGGTGGCGTCCGCGGTGAAATGCGGCTGGAACTCGACGCCGAACAGGCTGCAGGCCCCCGTAAAATCGCGCTTCCAGAGGTCGTACCCCGGCGCGCCCGGCAACGCGGGGTGCAGCACCTGCAACACCTCCGGCTGTTCCGCGAACCATGCCGCGACCTGAAGCCCCGCCTGCATCTGGTGGCGCAGCCGCACCGCCATGGTCCGCACGCCGCGCAGCGCCAGCCAGCAATCGTCCGGGCTGGCGTACTGGCCCAGCGCCAGCGCCGTGGTGCGCACCCGCTCCCAGTCGTCGTCCGCCGCCGTGACGACGGCGCCCAGCAACACGTCGGCATGCCCGCCGACGTACTTGGTCAGCGCCTGGATCGACACGTCGACGCCGTGCGCAAACGGCTGGAAATGATGGATGCCCCAGGTGTTGTCCATCAGCAGCTTGGCGCCATGGGCATGGGCGGCGCGGGCGAGGGCAGGGATGTCCTGCATCTCGAACGTGTGGCTGCCTGGGCTCTCGGCGAACACGACGCGGGTATTCGGCTGCATGAGCGCGGCCAGCCCGGCCTCGTCCAGCGCCGGGTCGTAGTAGCTGGTGGCGATGCCCATGCGCGTCAGCAAGCCGTTGCAGAACACCCGGGTCGGGCCATAGACGCTGTCGGGCACCAGGCAATGGTCGCCCTGGGCCAGGAACGCCAGCAGCGGCGTGGTGATGGCGGCGACCCCCGTGCTGACGATCTGGCAACGGGTGCCGCCCTCGATCTCCGCGACGACGTCCTCGAGCGCGTGATGGGTGGAATTTCCCATTGTGCCGTAGGTGATCGCCTGCGCCAGCCGCTTGGCCGGGGTGGTGCGGCTGTGCTCGCAGTCGGGGTGCAGCACGGTGGAGCCACGCACCAGCGGCGGGTTGACGAAGCCATGCACATGGGTACCGGCGCGCCCGGCATGCGACATCCGGGTGGCGAAACCCTGCTTCTTGCCGGGGATGGATTGGTCGGGCATCAGTCCTCCTGCCATTTCGCGCGCAGCCACTCGCGCCGCTGGGCGAACCACAGCAGGGCGATCGTGGTGATGGAGTTGGCGTAGCCCCCCGCCAGCGCCGTGGCGATGGCCGTCGCGGCGGGCACCACGCGGATGCGGATGTCCTCCTGCTCGCTGGCCAGGCCGCCGAAGCCGGCCACCCCGTCCGCATCCGCCGCCGGCGCCCGCACCCGCCCGGCGTAGATCGTCACCGTCTCGTCGGAGCCGCCAGCGGTCAGCACGAAGCGGCCGACGCGCTCCAGCCGGTCGGCCGCCAGCCCCATCTCCTCCTGCGCCTCACGCGCGGCGGTCGCCTCCGGGGTTTCGCCGGCGTCCATGAAGCCGCCGGGAATTTCCATCAGCACGGGATCGACGCCCGCCAGCAGCGCCGGGTAGCGGAACTGCTCGATCAGGACGAGCTGGTCGCTGACCGGGTCATACGGGAGCATGCCGACGGCGGCGCCACGGATGAAGACCTCCCAGTTGCGCGGCTCCGACATGACGCCGTCGAAGCGGCGCACCCGGTAGCGGACCACATCCAGCCGAGTGCGGCGCTGCCAGACGGTTTCGGTGGACTCGACGACGACATCGGGCTGCGGCATGGCAGCAAGCTAGCCTGGACGCGGCGGCGGGGCTACCCGGTCAGGCGAGGTGGCTTTCAGCCGCGCGGCTCGGATGCAGCATGCGGCGGATTTGGGTGGCGCCCGCGGTCCCCTTGATCGAGTCGCGCCACATGGCCTCCGCCACCCGCTGGTGGGTGGCGATCGCCTCGTCCGCCCCCGTGATCATGGCGACGCCGGTCTGGAGGGTGGGCATGCCGTCGGCGCGGAACGGGTTGATCGCCAGGGTGGCGCGGTCGCGGGCGCGGAGGATCTTGAACGCGCTGGTCGACTCGGTATTCGGCAGCAGGCCGAATTGCAGCCCCATCGGCTCCGCCTCCATCATGGCGGCGATCTTCTCCACCTCGGCCACCGCCACCTGGCGGCAGCGGCGGCGCAACGGCGCGCTCAGCTCGATGTTGGCGGCGATGCCGTGCTCCAGCAGGCGCTGGATGCTGCCGACCGACAGGATGGCGATGATGCCGGGCTTGCGCAGGGCATACATCCGCTTGCGCGCGGCCATGATGCCTTGGACCTGCTCGATGGCGGCGCGGCTGCTGTTGCGGTCTCCTTCTGACTGGCCGATGCTTTCGTCACAGGCCTCGGCGAGGATGGCATCGAACGCGTCCGACGTGGTCAGGTAGCAGAGCGGGCCGAACACCTGGAGGATCTGGTCGGCGGATTCCTCCGTCTGGCGCACGCGTTCGAAGTAGGCGACCGGACGGTTATAGTATTCCACGCCGATGCCGAGCAGGGACAGCGGCGAGATCTTCAGCAGTTCCGCCAGGCGCTGGACGGTGTCGAGCTTGATCACCTCGCCTTTCTCGTAGCGGTACAGCGCCGCCCGCGAGACTCCCAGCCGGGCTGCGATCTCCTCAGCCCGCAAACCGGACTCAAGCCGGTAGGCCCGTAGCTGCTGGCCAATCTCCGTGAAGCGCATCGCCCACCCCTCCCTCGCAAGCCTGTCTCGCACGACGAGACAAAATATCTTATTTGTGGGCTATCTGTATCTCATTGATACGTCAAGCGCCAACAATTGTTAGCATAACCTTAGACAGCAAATCAATCTTCGCTTATGCAATCCATCGATAGTTTTCGCAATCGTCCAATGAAGAAGAGTGACGCGGATTGGGACGGCGGCGAACAGCCAGGGCCGCCGCCGCATCGGCCCGGTTTGCCACCCGGCCTGCTTTCAGCATACCCACCAGCATGATCGCCGAACGCCTCCTCATGGGCCTGCTGCTGACCGGGATCGCGGTCGGCTGCGCGCTCGTGCTGCAGCCGTTCTTCTCCGCCATGCTGTGGGCCGCCATCCTGGTGTTCACCACCTGGCCGATGTTCGAGTGGCTGCGCAGCCACCTACAGCTGGGCCACAGCCGATGGGGCCGCAGCGCGGCGGCGCTGCTCATGGTGCTGCTGACGGCGCTGTTCACCGTGCTGCCGCTGGCGCTGACGCTGCCGGCGGGGGCGGACGACGTGGCGCGGCTGCGCGACTCGCTGGCGATGCTGTTCAACGACGGCATGCCGTCCGCGCCGGGCTGGCTGTTCCAAGTGCCGCTGCTCGGCCCCGTCGCCGCCGACTACTGGAACGGCTGGGCCGCCGACCTCGGCGAGATGGTGAAGTTCTTCCGGCCATACTTCGGCATGATCGCCGAGAGCGGCCTGAGCCTGCTGCTGAGCATCGCCGGCGGGGTGCTGCAGTTCGCGCTGGCGCTGTTCATCGGCTTCTTCTTCTGGCTGTACGGCGGCACCCTGGCTGGGTATGCCCGTGCCCTGCTGCACCGCATCGCCGGGTCGTATGCGGACCGCCTCATCGTCGTCACGGGGAAGGTCGTGCGCGGCACCGTGTACGGCATCCTCGGCACCGCGATCGTGCAGGGCATGCTGGCCACGTTCGGCCTGTTCGTGGCGGGCGTGCCGCGGCCGGTGCTGCTGGGCGCCATCGCCGGCCTGCTGTCGGTGCTGCCGATCGGGGCGCCGCTGGTCTGGATCCCGTCGGCGCTGTGGCTGCTGTCGCAGGGCCATACCGGCTGGGGCATCGCGCTGGCGGTGTATGGCGTCGTAGCCATCTCCGGCGCCGACAGCGTGATCCGGCCGTACTTCATCTCCCGCGGGGCGCAGCTGCCGTTCCTGCTGACGCTGCTGGGGGTGCTGGGCGGCGCGCTCGCCTTCGGGCTGCTCGGCATCTTCCTGGGCCCCGTGCTGCTGGGCGTCGGCTTCACCCTGCTGCGCGAGTTCGCCCGGATGCAGGAGGGTCAGCCGGTCGAGTGATGCGCTAGGACGCCTCCGTGAGCATGGCCAGCGCCATCGCGACGGTGCGCGCCCGCACCTCCGCCCGGTCGCCGGGGAACACGTGCGACGCCGTCCGGCTGCGCGGGGCCGACCCGGCGCCGCCGCGCACGGCGCAGGCGAACCAGACCAGGCCGACAGGCTTCTCCGGGCTGCCGCCGCCCGGCCCGGCGATGCCCGTCACGGCGACCGCGACGTTGGCCCGGCTGTGCAGCAGGGCGCCGGCCGCCATCGCCGCCGCCACGGGTTCGCTGACCGCGCCGTGGGCTGCGATCAGCGCGGCGGGCACGTCCAGCATCTCCGTCTTGGCCTCGTTGCTGTAGGTGACGAAGCCGCGGTCCACCACCGCCGACGACCCGGCCACATGCGTCAACGCCGCCGCGATGAGGCCCCCGGTGCAGCTCTCGGCGGTCGCCAGCATCCAGCCACGGCCGCGCAGGCGGGTCAGCAGCGCCGCCGCCTGTTCGAGGATCGGGGCGCCGATCATCGGTTCACGTTGGAGTGCATCCTGGCGCTGACCCTGCGAAGAAAGCGGCGAGCGGTCAATGCCTATAGTCGGGGGCCTAAAGCCGGGGCAGCAGCCACAGGACCGCCGCCACGGCAGCAGCCCCGGCGCAGCCCGCCGCCAGGTCGTCGCCCATCACGCCGATCGCGCCGGGCCAGCGGTCGATGACGCCGATCGGCCCGGGCTTGGCGATGTCGAGCAGGCGGAACACGGCGAAGGCGAGCGCCAGCCCGGCCCAGGACGGTGCTCCCAGCGGCAGCATGGTCAGCCACATG
This sequence comes from uncultured Acetobacteraceae bacterium, assembly GCA_964236035.1. Taxonomy (GTDB): domain Bacteria; phylum Pseudomonadota; class Alphaproteobacteria; order Acetobacterales; family Acetobacteraceae; genus CAXSFF01. Next base: position 1,725 of record CAXSFF010000036.1, on the reverse strand, counting down.
CCCACCACCTCGTCGATCACCACCCAGCCCGGGTCCGCGTCGCCGCCGGCGCGCGGGATCGCCCATAACCCCACCGCCGTCGCCAGCACGACGCCCGCCGCCAGCGCCCAGGGCGACAGCGCCAGCAGCCCGGCGCCGGCGAGGACGGCCAGCAGCGAGCCCCAGGTGCCCGGCGCCCAGGGCAGCAGGCCGGCCCCGCAGCCGCTCGCCACCAGGCGCGCCAACGTCACCCGCCCAGCTCCGCGCCGCCATGCGCCCGGTAGATGGCGACGTTCTCGATCACCCGCTGGACGTAGTTGCGGGTTTCGCCGAACGGGATCAGCTCGATCCAGTCGGTCATGTCGAGCGCACCCGACGCCGGGTCGCCGTTCGCGGTCAGCCAGTCGCCGACGCGGCGCGGCCCGGCGTTGTAGCCGGCGGCGGCATACGGCAGCGCGCCGCCGAACTGCGCCAGCAGCCCCGCCAGGTAGGTCGTGCCCAGCCGCATGTTGTAGGCGGAGTCCGTGGTCAGCGCCTCAAGGCTGGCGGCGGCGTTCAGCTTCCTGGCCACCAGGGTGGCGGTCGCCGGCATCAGCTGCATCAGGCCGCGCGCGCCGGCCGGGCTGGTGGCCAGCGGGTCGAAGCTGCTCTCCTGCCGCATGATGCCGAGCGCCACCGCGGGGTCGATGACGCCCGGCGGCGGCGTGAACGGCGCCGGCCAGCCCGCCTCCGGCAGCATCCAGCCATCCCGCCCGGCGCGGCGCGCAATCGCCACGGCGAGGTCGGGCAGGCCGTACCCCGTGGCGACTCGCGCCGCCAGCGTGCGCGCCACCCCATCGGTGGCCAACTCGTCCAGGCGCAGCAGGAACACCCGCACGCGCCGCGGCTCGTTCCAGGTGAACAGCAGCGCGGCGGCGCGCGCCATCTCCTGCCCGGCGAAGGCGATGGCGCGGTCGGGGTCCCAGGCTGGGTCGTGGCTGGCACGGATGCGGGCGGCGAGCCGGGCGTCGTCGTCGCCCAGCGCGCGGGCGGCGAGCTGTCCGTAGTAGGTGGTGATCCAGACGGCGGCGGCGACATAGGCGATGCGGGCTGCGGCGGCGTCGTGGCGGGCGTCCGCGGTGCGGCCCAGCCAGTACCACGCTCGCCCCTGGGTGATCGCCGCCTTCGACAGCGCGACCAGCGCCTGGAAGTGCCGCGCCGCGCTATCAGTGTCGCCAAGCCGCCGCAGGGCGATGAACCCGGCGAGGAACTCCGCATCGGTCGCTGGCTCGGCTGCGGTCTGCACAGCCTGGTCCGCCAGCGCGTAGGCCCCCGCGTCATCAGGCGCGCGCAGGCGGCGGCGGGCGAGCAGGTTGCGCTCCTCCCAGAACGCCGGGCGGCGCTCAGGCGAAGCCGCGCGCTCGGCGGCCTGGCCTGCGCCGAGCCACAGCTTCTGCGCGTCGTCGTCCGTCCCCGCACGGCGCAGCCACCGCGCCAGGTCCAGCATCAGCGCCGGGTCGGCCTGCGCGACCGGGGGCAGGGCGGCGGCCAGGGCGTGCGCCGTTGGGTCATCGCGCTTCAGGGCGAGACGGGCCTGGGCGGCAGGGCGTTGCGCCGGGTCGAGGCGGGCTATTTGGCGCCAGGCCGGGCCGCCGACCGCGCCAGAATCGGTCCAGGCCAGGCGGTCGAAGCGGCGCCATTGGTCGGCGAAGGTGAGCGCCGGGCCCCAACGCCGCAGGAAGGCGGTTTCGGCTGCCGGGTCGGTGA
>CAXSFF010000035.1:0-10794 GCA_964236035.1 uncultured Acetobacteraceae bacterium | reverse complement strand
GGGCGCGAGAACGGGCACAGGTACCGCCACCGTGACAGGCGCACCGTTGGCAACCGCCCGCATGCCGCCACTCGGACCCGGCGGCGTCGGCGGCGCTTCGGCGGTCAGCCGCCGCACCAGCTCGCCCGGCGGCGGCAGGTCGGCGACGTGGCACAGGCGGATCAGCACCATCTCCGCCGCCGCCCGCCGGTCCGGCGCATGGTCCACCTCGGCGATGCCCTTCAGCAGCATCTGCCACAGCCGGCCCAGCACGGGGATGGTCAGCGCCTCCGCCAGCGCCACGCCGCGGGTGCGCTCCATCTCCGGCGCCGCCATGCCCTCGCGCGAACCCGGCGCCGAGCGCAGCCGGGTGACGACGTGCACCAGGTCCAGCAGGTCGCCCAGGATCATGCCGAGGTCGGCGCCGAACGCGTGCGCGCGGTCGGTGATCGCCAGCGTCCCGGGCACGTCGCCGGCCACCAGCGCGTCCAGCAGGTCGAACACCAGCGCCCGGTCGGCCAGGCCCAGCATGTCGATCACCTCGGCCGCGCTCACCTCGGCGCCGTCCATGCGGGCGATGGCCTGGTCCAGCAGGCTCAACCCGTCGCGGGCGGAGCCGTCGGCGGCGCGGGCGATCAGCTCCAGCGCGGCGGGCGCCACGGCCACCGCCTCCGCCGCCGCCACCCGCGCGAACAGCCCGGACAGCTCGGCGGCGGAGATGCGGCGCAGGTCGAAGCGCTGGCAGCGCGACAGCACGGTGATCGGCACCTTGCGGATCTCCGTGGTGGCGAAGATGAAGGTGATGTGCGGCGGCGGCTCCTCCAGCGTCTTCAGCAGCGCGTTGAACGCCTGGGTGGTCAGCATGTGCACTTCGTCGAGGATGAACACCTTGGTGCGCGCCTGCATCGGCTTGTAGCGCACCGCCTCGATGATCTCGCGCGCGTCGTCGACCTTGTTGCGGGTGGCGGCGTCCATCTCGATCACGTCCGGATGGCGGTCGGCCAGGATGGCGACGCAGTTGGCGCACGTGCCGCACGGGTCCGCCGTCGGCCCGCCGCGCCCGTCAGGGCCGATGCAGTTCAGCGCGCGGGCGATGATGCGCGCCGTGGTGGTCTTGCCGACGCCGCGCACGCCCGTGAGCATGAAGGCGTGGGCGATGCGGTTCATCGCGAAGGCGTTGCGCAGGGTGCGGACCATCACGTCCTGCCCGATCAGGTCGGGGAACCCGGTGGGGCGGTACTTGCGCGCCAGCACCCGGTACGGCGACGCCTTCGCGGGCTTGGCGGCAGACGCCTTTGCAGGCGAGGCGGGCGCGTCGCCGAACAGCCCGGGGCCGTCCGGCAGGGGCGGGGCCTCGATATCAGGCGCGGAGTCGCCGAACAGACCTGACATGCGCCGCGCCGGACTCCCTGAAGCGGGGGTGGGGAAGGGTGGGAGACCGGGCACGACCCGGGCGGAACTCACTGCGGCTGCTTCCTTCCGGACCTGACCGGGTTGGCAAGGCGCCCGTCCGCAACCGGCCTCCCGCGCCCGCTATACCACGCAACCCGGGGGTGGGCACAAGGTTGCCGCCCGCGGTGGGGCATGCCAGGGTCGCCCGTTATGACTCCGATCATCCCCAGCCGGCCCAACCGCTACACCGGCAGCCCGCTCGACCGCGCCGGCTATCTCCGTTCCGACGCCGCCCACATCGCCGGCCTGCTGGCGGCGCCCGGCACCCGTTTCGTGCCGCTGTGGCGGGGCCGCAACCTGCTGCGCACCGCCGCCGACGGCACGCCGGAAGCCGCGTTCCCGCCCGGCGTTGCAGTCGGCGAGCATCCGTGGGCGTTCCTCGGGCAATGGGACGGCGACGCGTTCTACGCCGTGGACCTGAGCGCCGCCGAGGACCCGCTGCCGCTGGCGCCCGCCGGCGCCGGCGAGTTCGTCGAGCTGCGCAGCGTCGGCGCCGGCATGCCGGGCGAGCAGGCGGCGATCCTGGCGCACGCCCGCGGCCTGATGCACTGGCGCGGACGGCACCGCTTCTGCGGCGTCTGCGGCGGCGCGTGCGAGCCGATCAGCGCCGGCAACACCATGGCCTGCACCGTGTGCAAAACCCATCACTTCCCGCGCACCGACCCGGCGGTGATCATGCTCGTCACCCGCGGCGACAGCGTGCTGCTCGGCCACTCGCAGCGCTTCCCCAACTCGCAGATGTATTCGACCCTGGCCGGCTTCGTTGAACCGGGCGAGAGCCTGGAGGAGGCCGTGGCGCGCGAGGTGCTGGAGGAAAGCGGCATCCGCGTCGGCCGCGTGTCGTACCACAGCAGCCAGCCCTGGCCGTTCCCCGCCAGCCTGATGCTGGGCTTCTACGCCGAGGGCCTGTCCGAGGACATTGTCATCGACCTGGCGGAACTGACCGATGCGCGCTGGTTCTCGCGCGCCATGCTGCACGACCCGGCGGCGCACGGCTTCAGCCTGCCACGGGGGGACAGCATCGCGCGGCGGCTGATCGAGGATTGGATGGCACGATGAAGCTCTTGAACGCGCTGTTGCTGCCGTTGGCGGTCGCCGGCTGCGCTGTCGACACGGTCAAGGAGATCCCGATCCCCAAGGTGTGCGAGGACCAGGTTTACGCCGATCCCATCGTCAAGGACCTGATCATGAAGGGCGCCGGGACCGAGAACTTCCGGGTCAACCACGTGAACCAGCTGCGGGCCGCCAAGGACGACGCCACCATCCGCTGCATGCAGCAGAAAGGCCTGGCGCGGCCCGGCGGCGGCGTGGAGCGGCCACGGGTCTCCGGCTGACGGCAGCACGTCAGGGCGGCTTCACCGCGAAATCAGACCAGTCGCTGGCGGCATAGCTGCTGGAATCGCGGCCAACGGTGTAGACGCGCCAGGCATAGCGCCCTGCGGCCTGGCTGAGCGGCGCCAGGATCGCGGTCTCGTCGACATAGCGGCCGAACACCTCCTGCGGCCGGGCCAGGCCGTCATCGGCAAGCGCCACGACCTGGACGAAGTAGCGCACCGACAGCGATTGGGCCGGCGGCACCCACACCAACTCGACCGCCGCCTGATCCGAATTGGCGATGGCCAGCGTGCTGCCCGCGAGCGGCGCCCGCAACCGCACCGGCACGACGGCTCCGCCTGCCCGATAGGGCGCCGGCTCCCGCCGCAGCTTCGCCAGCCGGTCGGCTGCGGCGGGAACGGCGGCGCTGGCGGCGCGGAACCAGCTTTCGGCCGCCTCGGCGTTGCGGGGCACGCCGTCGCCCGCCTGATAGAGCTGCCCGAGGTTGTACTGCGCCCGGCGGTTGCCGCGGGCGGCGGCGCGGGCATACCACAGCGCCGCCTCCGCCATGTCCCGTTCGACGCCGTCGCCGGTGTCCCGCATCACCGCCACGTCGAATTCGGCCTCCGCCAGGCCCGCATCCGCCGCGCGCCGGTACCAGCGGTAGGCGGCCACGGAGTCCCGCTTCACGCCCTGGCCCAAGTCGTACATGGTGGCCAGGCCGATCGCGGCTCTGGGGTCGCCACGCTCGGCGGGCCCGGCCCATAGCTGCCGCGCCTTGTCGAACTGCGAGGCGGCGTAGGCGATGCGGGCGTCCTGCAGGTCGTCCGCGGCGGCGTGCCCTGGCCCAGCGATGCAGGCCAGCAGGACAGCCGCCAAGCGGGCCAGGCCGGCCGCCGGGTTCAGCGCCAGGTGATCTCGACCCGCCGGTTTTCCGCCTCCGGCGTGCCGCGCGGCGCTTGCACCGCCGGGTTGGTCTCGCCTTTGGCCAGGATCTGCGTCCGCTCGGCCGGGATGCCGCGTGACAGCAGGCCGCGCGCCACCATGTTCGCCCGCCGCTGCGACAACAGTAGGTTGCGCGTCGAATCACCGACGGAGTCGGTGCTGCCGCTCACGATCATGATGATCGGGCGTCCCTCGCGATACAGCCGGGAGGCCTTGTCGAGCACCGCCTGGTTCTCGGCGCTCAGCGCCTCCGTGCCTGGCTTGAACAGCAGCACCAGCTTGCCGGCCGGGGTCGCCCCCTCCGCGGCGCCCCCCGGCGCCGGGGCGTTGATCGGCTCCTTCGCCGGGTCGGTCTGCTCGGCCGCCGCCTGCACTGGCAACGGCGGCGCGGCGGCGATCAGGAGGGCGGCGGAAAACAGGGCTTTGCTTAAAATCCGCATGGTTCAGTTCCTTTGATGATCGACAGTCTGGCCGGCCGCAGCGGGCAGCTCCCGCGTGGCGCCGGGTGGCACCATCAGCTCGATCGAGCCGGGAGGCGGCAGGCCGGCCGATGGCGCCGCCTTCACCAGGGTGGCCTGCCCTGGCAGTCCCGCCGCCTGCATCACCGTCTCGGCCGCATGCCGGTCCTCGGCGAAGAAGTAGCGCACGCCTGGTTCGGCCGCCGCCTGGCGGGAAACAGGTTGGCTGTCGACTATGAAGCCGGCCGCGCGCAGCGACCGCGCCAGGACGCTGGTCCGAACGGCGGCATCCGCGTCGGCGTAGCCATAGCGCAAGGTCACACGGATCAGGGCATCCTGCGGCAATGGCCGCATGGCATTCGGAACCGATGTGCGCGACGCCAAGGCCGTCATCGGTGTGGGCGTCATGGCCGGCTCAGGCGTTGCGGTTGGCCCTGTGGCAGCCGTGCCCGGGGGGAGCCTGGGCGGCGTGGGACTGGCTGCCGATGCGAGTGGTGCGAGGCTTGCGGACGCGGGCACTGTCAGGGTCGGGCCATCATGTCCAGCCCACTCGAACCACAGCCATCCGCCAAGTGCTCCGATGGCCGCCACCGTGCAGGCCGCCGCGCCGCGCCGCAGCGACTGCCGCCGCTCGGCCGCCAGGGATTGCAGGTATTCCTCATGAGCGAAGGTCCATGCTTGATCCGAGTCGACCAGCCTGCTTTCGGCCACGGCGAGAGCAGGATCAGCTTCGGACTCTGGCGAACCAAGCCCTGGCGCTCCAAGCCCTGGCGCTCCAAGCCCTGGCGCTCCAAGCCCTGGCACTCCTAGCCCTGGCACTCCAAGCCCTGGCACTCCAAGCCCGGGCGCCGAAGGTTCCGCCTGTTCATAGCCGCCGTCGCGAAAGCCGGCCGCCGCATCGACGTGGCGTCCGCTCACCCGACGCGCACCTTCGCCGCGGGCGATGAGCATTGCGGCATTCACCAGGCTGGTCAGCAGCCGCGGCACGCCACCCGACCGGGCGGCGACGCCGGCCACGGCCGTCTCGTCGAACAGATCCTCCGGCAAGCCGGACTGCGCCAGCCACCCCGCCACGAATGCACGGATTTCGCCGGCGGGCAGCGGCGCCAGGGTCACGACCGCGGTCGCGTAGGCCGCTCCGCCGGCGCCACCCGGGCCGGCCAGTCCCGCCAGCACCACGGCGCAGGGACCCAGTTGCGCCAGCCGCTGCATCGCGGCCGCATCCATCCGGTCCGCCTCGTCGATCAGCACGATGCGACGTGCCTGGGAACCGGGCGGGCCGGCTGGTTCGGGCGGAAGGTCGCCGCGGGACTGCACCAGCACCTCGGCGCCGGTCGCGACCAAGTGCTGCGCCAGGCGACGCAACAGCAAGGTCTTCCCCGTCCCTGCCGGCCCCAGCACCAGGGTCAGGCTCGGGATCGTGCCCGTCGCCGCAATGACCTGGTCCCGCGCGGCACGCCATTGCCGGTGCTCGACGCAGCGGTCGGTGCGGGCTGCACCCGGAAGGGACGAGGTAGGGAAGGTCTTTGGCCTTAATGCAGTTTCGCTCATGAGAACGTGTCGTTTGCCGCGTTTAGGGCCGAATTTCGATCACGGGTCTGTATTACGAGAAACATGCCTAGCGCGATCAACTATCGAGTAGGATCCGAAAACAGTTCCGCGGCGCAGTTGCCACCCGCTGAGGATGCAGTAGGTCGACCACGGCGGGTCCAGGTGCAGCTTCCGCATGGACGATCGTCGCCAACACCTTCCTCAGCCTGATCGCGTTCCACGACCCGGCAGGCAGCCACGGTCAGGCCGGCTTGATCCAGACGGCCTGCGCGTTGGTGAACTCGCGGATGCCGAAATGCGACAGTTCGCGCCCGTAGCCGCTGTTCTTGACGCCGCCGACCGGGATGCGCGGGTTGGACGCGCTGAACCCGTTGATGAACACGCCGCCAGTCTCCATCCGGCGAGCAATCGCCTGCGCCTGCTCTAGGTCCGCCGTCCACAGGTTGCCGCTCAGCCCGTAGTCGCTGCAGTTCGCCAGTTCGATGGCATGTTCGGCATCCCGCGCCTCCATCAACGCCGCGACAGGGCCGAAGACTTCCTCATCGAAGGCCGCCATGCCCGGCGCCACGTCCGACAGCACCGTCGGCTCGTAGAAGAAGCCGGCGCCATTCACCTTGTTGCCGCCCAGCAGGAGCGTGGCGCCGGCCGCGACCGACCGGACGACCTGGTCGTGCACGCCGTCGCGCAGGTCCGAGCGGGCGATCGGGCCTTGGGTCGTGGCGGGGTCACGCGGATCGCCCGGCTTCAGCTTGCGCGCCGCCTCGACGAACTTGGCCGTGAACTCCTCGGCGATCGGCTTCTCCAGGATGAAGCGCTTCGCGTTGAGGCAGACCTGCCCCGTGTTGCCGTAGCGCGCCAGGATGCCGGCCGCCACGGCCTTGTCGATGTCGGCGTCGGCCAGCACGATGAACGGGTCGGCGCCGCCCAGCTCCAGCAATGACTTCTTGATCAGCCTGCCGGCCTGGGCTGCCACGGCGGACCCGGCGCGCATGCTGCCGGTCAAGGTCACGCCGGCGACCCGGCGGTCCTCCAGCACGGCCTTGACGCCGTCGTTGTCGGTGTTGAGCACGCTGAACACGCCCTTCGGCAGGCCGGCTGCCTCCCAGGCGTCGCGCAGCAGGTAGGCGCAGCGCATGGTGTTCGGCGCCGGCTTCAGGATGAACCCGTTGCCCGCCAGCATGATCGGCACGCAGGCGCGCACCGCCTGCCAGAGCGGGAAGTTCCAGGGCATGACGGCCAGGATGCAGCCGAGCGGCAGGTAGGACACGTAGACCCGGTCGCCGTCCATTTCGACCGGCTCGTCGGCCAGCAGGCCAGGCCCGTGCTCGGCGAACCACTTGGCCGTGGACGCGCACTTCTCGACCTCGCCGCGCGCGTCCTTCAGGATTTTGCCCATCTCGGCGGTGATGACGGGCGCGATGATGTCCTGCCGGGCCAACAGCGCCTTCTCGAAGGCGGCATAGACGGCGGCACGCTCCGCGATCGGCGTCGCCCGCCATTCCTGGAACCCGGCGTTCGCCTCGCTCAGCATCTGCTCGATGTCGTGCGCCGTCTGGAAGGGGAAGCGCTCGATGACCTCCCCCGTGGCAGGGTTGCGGGAGACCGCTTCCGGCGACGGCGCTTGGTGGGTGTCGGGCATCGTTCGGCTCCTGACCGTCGGCTAGAACGCTTCGACCCAAGGCCGCAGCTCTACTTCAAGCGACCAGGCGCTGCGCGGTTGCCGCAGCACGTCGAGATAGGTCTGCGCGATGGCGTCGGGCGACAGCATGCTGTCCGGACGATCGGCCGGCTCGGCGCGCCGTTCGCTGCGGATGCCGCCGTCGATGACGAAATGGGCGACGTGGATGCCCTGCGGCCCGAGTTCGCGCGCGGCGCTCTGCGCCAGGCCGCGCAGCGCGAACTTGCCCATCGCGAAGGCAGCCGAGCGCGGGAAGCCCTTGACGCTGGCGGAGGCGCCGGTGAGCAGGATGGCGCCGTGGCGCTTGGCGGCCATGCGGCGGGCCGCCTGCTGGGTGGCGAGGAAGCCGCCGAACGCCGAGATGGCGATGGACTGCCGCACCGCCTCCGGATCGATCTCGGCGATGGGGCCGGGCGCGCGGGCGCTAGCGTTGTAGACGACGACATCCGGCTCGCCGAGGGCGCCGTCGACCTCGTCGAACAGCTTCGCCATGGCCGCCGGGTCGGCCGCGTCCACCGTGAACGCCCGCGCGCCCGTCTCCGCGGCCAGGGCGCCGAGCTTGCCGGCGTTGCGCGCGGCCAGGCCGACCTTGAGGCCGGCCTGTGCCAGCAGGCGGGCGAGGGATGCGCTGATGCCGGGTCCGGCGCCGATGATCAACGCGGTGTGGTAGGGGATGCTTGCCATCGTCGCCCGGCCCTCGCTGTTGGCGCAACGATCATGCGGGGCGGGGCTGCTGGCAAGCGGGTTTCTCCTCAGGCAGCGAGGCGGTCCTGTGCCGGGACGGTGGCCTTGCGCAGGAACGCCGCCGCCGCGTCCAGCGACTGCCGCGCCTCGGGCAGGAAGCCGAACACCTGCCAGGCGTGCGGCACCACCGGCCAGGTGCGGAAATCGACCTTGGTGCCGGCCTGCCGCGCCCGTTCCACCACCCGGGCGCTGTCGTCCAGCAGGATCTCGTAGCTGCCGGTATGGATCAGCAGCGGCGGCAGCCCGTGCAGCTTGGCGTACAGCGGCGAGGCAAGCGGGTCGCGCGGGTCGGCGCCGGCCAGGTACACCTGGCCGGCCTGGTCGACGCCCTCGCCGGAGAACATCGCGTCGCGCCGCCCGTTGGCCGCGATCGACGCCCCCGTCGCCGCCAGGTCGGTCCAAGGCGAGAACAGTACGGCGGCGGCGGGCAGCGGGTCGCCAGCATCGCGCAGGGTCAGCAGCGTGGCCAGCGCCAGGCCGCCGCCCGCGGAGTCGCCGGCGATGGCCAGGCTGCCGGCGGGGATGCCGCTCGCCAGCAGGCCGCGGTACGCGGCGACCGCGTCGTCGATGGCGGCGGGGAACGGGTGCTCGGGGGCGAGGCGGTACTCAGCGGCGAACACCTGCAGCCCGCGCAGGGCGAACCCGGCCGTAATCGGACGGTGGGTGCGGGCGGAACAGGCGAAATAGGCGCCGCCATGCAGGTACAGCAGCGTGCCGCCCTTGGCCTGTGCCGGCCGCAGCCACTCGCCCGGGATGCCGCCGACGGTCGCGCGTTCGGCCGCAACGCCGGCGGGCACCTTGTGGTCGAAGCGATCCATGGCGGCGCGCGCCTGCATGATGTCGATGCCGGGCCGCATCTTGCGCTTGAACTGGATCTTCAGGAATTGGGTGAACAGGTGGGCTTGCCAGCTGGCCATGCGAAGTCTCCGGGCGTTCGCGCCGACGCTGAAATGGCCGCAGCGGCAACGGCTCACAGGTCTATGGGGCGGCAGGACGGGAGTTCCAGGCTGTGCGCAGGCGTCGCTTGCCATCACATGGCGTATAGTCAATGTCTGTCGGTGAAGTGGAAGGGCCAGCGATCTTGCGCCATGCCGTGATGGGATGCCTGTTCGCGTTGGCCGCCGTCTCGGCCGGGCGCGCCGCCGAGCCGGGGCAGCTCGTGTTCGAGTCGCAATGCTCGGCCTGCCACGCGTTGGACCCGGACGAGATCAAGAACGGGCCGACCCTCAAGGGCATCGTCGGCCGCAAGTCCAGCATGGTCGATGGCTTCGACTACTCGGACGCCATGGCATCCGCTGGGCTGGCCTGGACCGCGCCGACGCTCGATGTCTACCTGAAGGACCCGCAGGCCAAGGTGCCAGGCACCAAGATGTTGTACCCGGGCCTGGCCGACGCCAAGGACCGGAACGACCTGATCACCTATCTCTCGACCCAGAACTGATCAGTCCGCGGCGACCCCGATGGCGCCGGCATGGGCGCGCACGGCGGCGCCGAACTCGACGAAGATCGCCTTCGACACGGCATCCGTCAGGTAGTCGTACTCCGGATGCCACTGCACGCCGACCACGAAGCCGGGCGAGCCCACCATCCGCACCGCCTCGATGGTGCCGTCGGGCGCGCGCCCCTCCACCACCAGGCCGGGGGCAAGGCGGTCGACGCCCTGGTTGTGCAGCGAGTTGATCGGCACCATCCGCGCCCCCGCGACCCGGTGCAGCCAGCTTCCCGCCACCACGTCGAGCCGGTGCGCCTTGCCGATCCGCACCCGGCTTTCCGCCTGCATCGGCGTCGAGTGGTCGATGTGGTCGGGCAAATCCTGCAGCCGCTGGTGCAGCGAGCCGCCCAGCGCCACGTTCAGCTCCTGCATGCCGCGGCAGATCGCCAGCACCGGCAGCCCCGCCCGCACCGCCGCGCGGATCAGCGGCAAGGTCACCTGGTCGCGCGCCAGGTCCTCCGGGGTGCCCTCGTCGTGCGCCGGGCCGCCGTACAGGCTGGGGTGCACGTTGGAGCGGCTGCCGGTGAGGATGATGCCGTCGAGGTGGCCGAGCAGCGTCTCGATCTCGCAGCGTCCGCCGTTGGCGGGGATCAGCACGGGCACGGCGCCGACCACCTGGTCGGTGACCTTGACGTAGGTGTCGGACGCCGCGTGGTTCGGCATCCCGAACGTGCCGAACAGCTTCGTGCAGCAGGAGATCCCTACAAGCGGTTTCATGGGTTTATAATGGTCAGTGTCCGCGACGTTTTGAAGTTAATTCTCGTTCGGGTTCAATTCGAGTTGTTCTGGAAGAATTTTGGATCGATGAAGGTGAACAGCTTCTGCTCGAAGGTGCCGCCCAGTTCGATGTCGTACAGGCTGATGCGGGTCTCCCGCCGCTGGGCGTCAATCACCGTCCAGGAGCGCAGCGCCAGCGGGTTGTCGGCGAAGATCAACGTGATCGAGCCGTCGCCGGGCGAGGCGGCGCGGATCAGCGTCATTTGGAGCTGGCCCGGGTAGCGGGTGATGCCGGTGACTGCCGTGTCGCCGGACAGCTTCAGGTTGTCGCGCAGCAGGATGCCGAGCGGGGTACGGTCGAGCGGCAGGTTGCTGGTTTGCCCCAGCTGCGAGTCGTAGAACACCAGCAGCCCGTGGCCGCCGACCAGCAGGAACGGCGCCGGCGGGTCGTACTGGAACCGCAT
>CAXSFF010000034.1:0-10822 GCA_964236035.1 uncultured Acetobacteraceae bacterium | reverse complement strand
CCATTCCCAGCCAGCAACGCCTCGATCGCCTTGGCCGACTTCTCGCGGTCGAAGTCGAAGCCTCGCGCCAGCGCCCATGGTATGGCCGCAGGATGGGCACGGTCATCCTCCAACAGGCCGCGGCAGTAGATCGCCGCCTCGTCCTGCCTGACGGGATCATTGGCGAGGCAGGCCAGCATCCAACCCTCGAGATCCTGCCGCGCCGTGCGCTCCTGGCCATCCGTGACGACGCCGGCGAACAAGCCGTGCGCCTCATGGAGACCTGCCGCGCTGGCGTCGGCCCTCCTCACCATCGTCCAGTGGGGCGGGGGCGGCCATGGCCCGAGATCGGCGGGAGCCGAAGGTGACAGCGAGCCGTTATAGAGGACGATGGCCAGCGTCATCCGGGCCAGCCATGAGTCCGGCCCGTCTGCGACCGCCGATCTCGCGAGGCGCTCCGCCTCGTCCATGTGCCGTTCCGCCAGCAGGCAAACGGCGAGCAGGCGTCCGGTCTCGCCGTCGCCATCCCGGTGGACGGTCCGCAGTTCGGCAACCGCCTCGCCGGAGCGGCCGAGGGCGAGCAGGCATGACGCCCGTGAACGTGCCGCCTCCGGCGATCGCGGCTGGTCGTCCAGGAAGGCCAGCGCCGCGCCCGCGCCGTCCTCCCTCGCGACGATGGCGGCTTCGATCGCGATGTTGCCCTGCCTGTCGCAGGTACGTGCCTCTTCGAGCAGCCGCCTGGCCTCGGCCGTTCCGTCCATGTCCGTCAGGGCGAGCGACGCCTCGAGCCGGAGCGCCTTGGCCCTGGTGTCCCCGGGGAGTTCCTTCCAAAAGGCCTCGTCGCGGTGTATTTCCGACAACGCGGCGAGCGCCTCCCCGCGGCGCCGCTGCCGCACGAGCGCACGCACATGCTCGAGCGTGTGGGCCAGTCCAGCGGTTGCATGGGCCAGGAGCCGTCGCAGTTCGGCGTCGGCCGTGGCTTCATCCGCATTGAGGCCGCCGTTCGGGCTTGCGTGAAACACGGGCTGCTTCCTGCCGGTGATCCGCTCGATCCAGTAACCTCCCGGTCCGCTGAAGTGGGCCGCGACGAGACCGGGAAACGGCATCAGCTTTTGCAGGATCGTCCGCCTGGACCAGACCTGGAAGACGATGCCCAATGCCTCGAACCGCCGCTTCTCCGTCAGGATACTCTCGCGCGTCCGCACCTCCCGCAAGTCGCATGCGACCATCAGGACGAACACCTTGATGCGCCGCTCCCTCCAGCGATCCGCCCAGTGGGCGATGAAGTCGTCAGCGGCCGCCTTTATGTCGTTGGAGGTGAAGTCCTCATGGCACTTGCACTGGCCCGCCTGGTGGCCGCTGCCGTTCGCGTAATCGGCGAGGAGGTCTATGCCCCACTGCGTCTGGCCGGGTACGCCGTATTGCTCGCACGTGGCGATGCCCAGTTGCTCCTCGAGCAGAGCGCGACCGAGATTCTCGAAGCGCACCGAGCCCATCTCCCACAGCCGCGGCGGGTCGATGTCTGCCAGGCCGGGAGGCAGTTCGTAGTCGGACACGGCGCACCACTTGGTCGAGTCGGCCTCGTAGTGTGCCAGGATCTAGGCATTTCGGCCATCTGAGCGACCTATTGGATCATCCCGGCAAACCGATAGGCCAAGGCGGGCTGCCGCTGCGCGGCTCCTTGTGCGCGCTGGGCGGTTGGGATGCCGGCGCTATCCGATCCAAGTGTAAATATATCGTTCGATTGCGACCCCGGCTAGGCCGCGTTGCGGAAGCGGGTGCGTAGATTGTTGACATCGATTTGTTCAGGACCGTTTGGGCCATCGCCGGCGATGATCAGGACGCCGTTCTCTAGAGACGGCCGATCCGCTACCCGCCTAGCTCGTATCGGCCAATCGGTCATGTCACTCGCGCTTAACGGTCGCCCTGTGACTATCACGTGCGCTGTGGAGAATCCCACTGCGGCAGGCCCGGAAGAGCATAACCGAACTTCTTAGACGCTCGGCGGCGCGGACACCGTGCGGACAATAATTCCTTGAATTGAGGCAGGCCACTCTTCAGCCTGCAAAGAGACGCCTCAAATCAGTAGGTTAATGGTGGAGCCAAGCGGGGTCGAACCGCTGACCTCCTGAATGCCATTCAGGCGCTCTACCAACTGAGCTATGGCCCCATCCCGCCGTGACGGAGGCGGCTTATAGCCTTGCTATGGTGTTTCGATCAACCCACGCCGGCGCCTTAATGCGTCCGAGAAGCCGGGCCGCCCGCCGGCCCGGCGTCAGAGCAAAAAACGGGGCGGCAGGTTTCCCTGTCGCCCCGTTCGCCGCAACCTGGTTGTCCGGAGCCTAGTTGTCCGGAGCTTGGCGCGTCAGCCTACCAGGCGAAGCTCGAACCCAGCGAGAATATCTGCGCCTGGATCTTGTTGTGGTTGTTGATCGCGCCATCGGCCGGGTTGACGAACAGCTGCGGCTGGGCAACGCCGCTGTTGGAGACGAAGTTGAAGCCGTTCTGCTTGCGCTGGTCGATCTGGTAGACCGCGAACAGCGACACGCCCGGCGCCAACGTGTAGGTGCCGCCGACGTCGATGCCCTGCTCGCGGCGCTGGTTGGCCTGGTGGCGGGTGGCCAGGGTGCTGAACGCGGTGGTGTCGCCCGGCGTATTGGAGTCGACGTACGAGATGCCGAAGATCACGGGGCCGATCGCATACGAGGTGCCGATCACCCAGGCCAGCGACTGCTCGGCACCCTTCGGCGACAGGCCGTTGCCCGCGCCGCCGGCGATGCCCGAGGTGTTGAAGTGGCCGTACATCGCGTTGCCGCCGGCCTGCAGGCCGCCATAGGTCACCACCAGGCCGAACTCGCCGATGCTCAGGTCCTCGTATTGGAGGGCTGGCTGCACCGGGGCGTTGTTCAGCACGCGGCCCGAGCCGTTGTAGGAAATGGTGGTGGCGATGCCGACCGGCCCGAACGTGCCGCGGTAGCGGAGCAGGGCCTCGTAGGTGTTGCGGCGGCGCGAGTAGTCGCCGGTGCTGGTGGAGCTGAGCGGGTCGCAACCAGGCGACGCCACCGCGGAGCCGGCGAACACCAGGCTGCTGTTGGTGATGTTATTGCCGGCGCCGCAGCCGTTGTCGGCGACCTCGCCGCCGGTCGCGGTGCTGGGCTCGAACGAGACGCCGCCGTCGAAGCCGTAGAACTGCGGCGACAGGTAGACGATCTTGGTGGCGTTGTAGTAGCCGCCGGCGTCCGGGAACGGCCACTGCAGCTGCGACTGGCCTGGCAGCAGGAAGTTGGCGTCGCCGTTGAAGTTGCCCTGGTCGAAGTTCTCGAACGTGCCCGTCTCGTACAGGGTGGTCGGGCCGTCGGCGGAGCCGACCCGGATGGTGCCGAACCGGTCGGTGCCGATGTAGCCCCACTCACGGCGGAAATACAGCTGGTTGCGGGCGCGGCTGCTCTGGGACACCGAGCCGTCGACGCCGCCGCCGGCGCCGGTGATGTTGTCCTGCCGGATCTCCAGGCTGGCACCATATTTCAGCCCGTTGGCGGCGACGCCGTCGAAGCCGGGATACAGGCGGGCGTAGTCGCCGAAGCCGTAGTTCGCGATCTTGTTGAAGCCCTGGTTGGTGTTCGAGAGCGGTATCGGCTGACCATTGACGGTGATGGCCGGGGTGTTGGCAGCGGGTGCGAACGCGGTCTTGCGGATCGCGCCGGTCAGGCTGTCGACGCCGGCGAAGAAGCGGAAGCGGCCGTTCAGGCGGACCGTGACGCTGCCCGGCGTGGCGAAGCTGTCGCCCTGGCTGCTGGTCAGGTTGCCCGCATTGTCGGCGGTGTCGCTGTTGTTGACCAACTGAGCGTCGGCATGGCCCGACAGGCCAATCGTGGCGCCCAAAACGGCTGTCGTGGCCAGCAGGAGCTTGCGCATCGTATCCTCCAGTAAGGTTGCCGGAGCGATCCGGCAAAATTTAAAGCCTCGCCTCGATGCCTGCAGGCACCGCGCCCGGGGATGGGACGCGGCGATCCGCATGCGGGCGAGGGCAGCCAGACCTGGCAAGAGTATTGCGGCGCTGTTCACTTTCCCGCAATCCGCGTCGACGCCTCGTCATGGCATTTGCGGAACACTGTGGCAGGGTGGCAACATCACTCCTTGAGAGCGGCGCCGATCACCGCAACGCCGGCGCACCTGCGGCGCGACAGCCGTCCCACGGTCGATCCCGTGATCCCCCCCAACGCCATCGCCGGGCCACGTGCCGAATGCGCCAGGCCGCTCCAGCGCACGGCGCCCAACGCCATGGCGCCGGGATGGCTCGGCGTGGCGAAGGCCGGCGACAGGAACACGCAATCCACCCGTCCCCGGGCGGCCCGCACCAGCTCCGCCCGGCCATGCGCCGACGCCGTCCGCAACCCCGCGCCATGCCGCACGATCCCGCCCAGGCGCGGGAAATGCCGGCCCATCCCCGCTTGGTTCAGCCCCGCTTGGCCTGGCATGGCCCCGCCGCCCACCATCACCACCGCGAACCGCCGCTCCCGGCAGACCGCGACCGCCCGGCGCAGCGCCGCCGGGTCGGCCGCTGCGCCCGGGCGCAGCACCAGCCCGCACAACCCTTTCGGCAGGCGCCGCAGGACGGGAGCCGGATCGGGCAGCCGCTCGCGGTCGGAGAACACCCACAGCGTCGGCAGCCCGGTCCGCTGCGTGCCGCGCGCGCGCGCCTTGACCGCGCGCGCCCAGGCGATGAGCTTCTGATCCATGGCCGATCCCCACCCCAACCCGTCCGACAGCATCGCCGCCAACCTGCGGGAGATTCGCCGCCGTGTCGCCCTCGCCGCCGCCGGCCGCGCCGACGCGATCACCTTGGTGGCGGTGTCGAAGTTCCATCCGCAGGAAGACGTGACGGCGGCGCTGCTGGCCGGCCAGCGTCATTTCGGCGAGAACCGGGTGCAGGAGGCCGCCGCCAAGTTCCCTGCGCTGCGGCCGGCGCACCCGGACCTGCGCCTGCACCTGATCGGGCCGCTGCAGACCAACAAGGCGCGCGACGCCGTGGCCGTGGCCGACGTGATCGAGACCCTGGACCGCCCGCGCCTGGCCGACGCTCTGCAGGCCGCGATCCAGCATCACGGCTCCTGCCCGCAACTGCTGATCCAGGTGAACGTCGGCGACGAGCCGCAGAAGGCCGGCATCCCCCGCGCCGACGCCGACCGCTTCATCGACGACTGCCGCGAGCGGTTCGGCGCCGCCGTCACGGGGCTGATGTGCATCCCGCCCGCGCAAGGCGACCCGGCGCCGCACTTCGACTGGCTGGCCGGCCGCGCCGCGCGCCATGGCCTGGCCGTGGTGTCGATGGGCATGTCGGCTGACTACGAGGCCGCGATCCGGCACGGCGCCACCCATGTCCGCGTCGGCACGGCGATCTTCGGGTCTCGTTGACCGCAGGTCGCAATGCACGCCGGCCACCCAGCATAAAGCGCACGTAAACTTGCACAGCCCCATGGCAACCGGGTATCCCACGCCAGCTTCAACGCTAGGCATCGTGCCTGGTGCCGCACAACCGGCAGCTTCGCATCCGTCCGGCGGCCGGCGCCTGCGCATTCCAACCTGCCCGCACGGGAAACCCAGCTCATGAGCGTGGCGCTTCATCCGGCCGTCGGCGTCCGTCATCCCGTGCGGGCGGGCGCGCTCCTGGCCGTGCTCGGCGTGGTCTACGGCGACATCGGCACCAGCCCGCTGTATGCCTTCAAGGCCAGCCTCGACCACTTCACCGCGTCGGGCATCGCCGAGTTCGAGATCCTCGGCATCCTGTCGATGATCTTCTGGGCGCTGATTGTCATCGTCACCGTCAAGTACGTGCTGCTGGTGATGAGCGCCGACAACAAGGGGGAGGGCGGCATCCTGGCGCTGATGGCGCTGGCCCAACGCGCTGCCAGCGACGACCGCGGCCGCGCCGGCCTGGCGCTGATCGGCATCATCGGCGCCTGCCTGTTCTTCGGCGACGGCATCATCACCCCCGCCGTCTCCGTGCTGTCCGCGGTCGAGGGCATCGAGGTCACGGCGCCCGACCTCAAGCACTACGTGGTGCCGATCTCGGCGGCCATCATCTGCCTGCTGTTCCTGGTGCAGTCGCAGGGCACCGGCAGCGTCGGCCGGGTGTTCGGCCCGATCATGGCCGTGTGGTTCCTGACGATCGGCGTGCTGGGCGCCGTGCAGATCGCCCGCCACCCGCACGTGCTGCTGGCGCTGTCGCCGCACTACCTGGCGCTGTTCTGCTGGCGGCACGGCTGGCTGGCGTTCGTGGCGCTCGGCTCCGTGGTGCTGGCGGTGACGGGGGCGGAGGCGCTGTACGCCGACATGGGGCATTTCGGCGCCGCGCCGATCCGCCGCGCCTGGATGCTGTTCGTGCTGCCGTGCCTGGCGCTCAACTACTTCGGCCAGGGCGCCCTGATCCTCGGCGACCCCACGGCGCTGGCCAACCCGTTCTTCTTCATGGCGCCGGAATCGATGCGCCTGCCGCTGGTGGTGCTGGCCACGGCCGCCACCGTGATCGCCAGCCAGGCGCTGATCACGGGCGCGTTCTCGATCGCGCGGCAGTGCATGCAGATGAGCTTCCTGCCGCGCATGACGGTGCAGCACACCAGCCAGACCGCGGAGGGGCAGATCTACGTGCCGCAGGTCAACACGGCGCTGTTCATCGGCGTCATGGTGCTGGTGGTGACCTTCCAGAGCAGCGACGCGCTGGCGTCCGCCTACGGCATCGCCGTCACCGGCACCTTCCTGTGCACCTGCGTGCTGGCCGCCTACGCGTTCCGGCGGCAGTTCGGCTGGTCCAAGCCGCTCGCCGGCGGGGTGTTCGGCTTCTTCTTCCTGGTGGATGCCGTGTTCTTCGGCTCCAACCTGCTGAAGGTGCCGGACGGCGGCTGGGTGCCGCTGCTGCTCGGCGTGCTGCTGATGGCGCTGATGACGTCGTGGAAGCAGGGCCGCGACCTGATGCTGGCGCGCTGGAAGCAGGACAGCCTGCCGCTGGCCTCGTTCCTGAAGCGGCTGCCGCAGTCGCGCACCCTGCGCGTGCCCGGTATGGCGGTGTTCCTGACGGGCACGCCGGACTACGTGCCCGCGGCGCTGCTGCACAACCTCAAGCACAACAAGGTGCTGCACGAGCGGGTGCTGTTCGTCACCGTCACCAACCTCGACGAGCCGGAGGCGGGGCTGGCGAACCGGGTCGAGGTGTCGGAGCTGTCGCCGGGCATGCACCGGGTGATTCTGCGCTACGGCTTCATGGAAAGTCCGAACATCCCGAAGGCGCTGGAGGACCTCGGCGCGCATGGCGTGAAGTACGACCCGATGCAGGCCAGCTTCTTCCTGGGGCGCGAGGTGCTGGTCCGCGCGCTGGTGCCGAAACTGACTTTGTGGCGGCTCTACCTGTTCCTGTTGATGGCGCGCAACGCCGTGCCCGCCACGGTGTTCTTCCGCATCCCTAGCGACCGCGTGGTGGAGCTGGGCGTCCGCGTCGCAATTTAGCAACGATCCCACCTCGCAAACGTTAGCCTCCAACGTCCGACGAGGTGCGAGATGAAGAGAGCGACGCTGGTCCTGGCGAGCGGCCCTGCCATGCGCGATGGCGATCTCAACGATCGCATTGAGATGGAGGTGGTGCTGACGCCGCACGGCCACCTCGACGCGGGCGCGTGGGAGACCGGCAGCGAGCCCTGGCTCACGGTGCGCCAGCGCGTCGGCCGCCCGACCCGCACCGGCGAACTGGTCAAGATCGACGATGGCTGGGCGTTGCGGGACGTGGACAGCGAGGACGGGCCGCTGTCCAGCCTCGCCGCCACCATCATCCGGCCCGGCGAGATCGTGACCGTGGTGCCCCCCAACGGCGACGAGCTGATCTACCGCGTCGTGGCGGTCGACTGAGCGGCGGCCACTCGAACCAGGAGGATACAGGGATGCTTGAACTGCACGCCAGCGACGCAAGGCTGATCCTGTGCCCGGAACTCGGCGGCAGCATCGGCGGCTGGACCTGGCGTGGCGTCGACATCCTCCGTCACACGCCCGAGGCCGCGCTACACGGCAACAACTCGCGCCTGCTGAGCTGCTTCCCGTTGATTCCGTTCTCCAACCGCATCGCCTGGGGCCGGTTCAGCTTCGGTGGCGAGACGTTCCAGCTCGACCGCAACTTCGGCGACCACCCGCACACCATCCACGGCAACGCCTGGCAGCGCGCCTGGACGGTCGACCGGCAGACCCGCGAGGGCCACCTGGTCGACGACAACTCGGCCAGCGAGGTGCGGCTGTCGCTGACCCACGACCCGGCGGAGGACACCGGCAGCCACTGGCCTTACCGCTACCACGCCGGGCTGCACTACGCGTTGCAGCCGGACGGGCTGACGGTGACGATCAGCTTCAAGAACCTGGACCATCGCGCCCAGCCGGTCGGCCTCGGGCTGCATCCCTACCAGCCGCGCACGCCGCGCACCGAGATTGCCTTCAAGGCGGCGTCCGTGTGGCACACGGGCGCCGACTCGCTGCCGGACGAGCGGCTGCCCGCGGACGGCCATTGGAGCTTCGACCCGGGGCACGCCATCACCCCGCCGCCGCTCGACAACTGCTATGCCGCCTGGACCGGCCGTGCCGAGATCACCCGGCCGGAGCACGGCATGCGGCTGGTGATTTCCGGCGACGACGTGTTTCGCCACCTGGTCGTCTACACGCCGGACGCCAGACCATATTTCGCGGTGGAGCCGGCCAGTAACATGACGGACGCCGTCAACCGCATGGACAGCGTGCCCGACCATGGCTTGCGCGTGCTGACCTCCGGCGAGAGCCTGGTGCGACAGGTCCGCTTCACGGTGCACGTGGTGGGCTGACGCCAAGGCTTGCCGTCCAAGCCTGCGCAGGCCAGATGAGCCGTACGATGGCCGGCAGGAGTTCCGTGGCATGATCGACGACCCGCGTATCGCGACCCGCGGCATGCGGCATGTGTTTCTGCGCGACATGGTGCTGCCGGCCAGCATCGGCATCTACCCGCACGAGCACGCGACGCCGCAGCGCATCCGCGTCAACATAGATTTGTCGGTGCCGGACGACGCGTTGCCGGGCCTGTCGCGGGCCGGCGTCGGCCGCGACGAGCTGAGCCGTGTCGTCAGCTATGAGCAGGTCGCCACGGCGACGCGGGCGATCGTCGCCGCCGGGCACGTCATGCTGGTGGAAACCTTGGCCGAGCGCATCGCCGAGTCTTGCCTGGAGGATGTCCGGGTGGCTGCGGCCCGCGTGCGGGTCGAGAAGCTTGACGTGTTCCCGGATGCTGTTTCGGCTGGGGTGGAAATCGAACGCCGGCGCTGAACTTGTCCACCTGCATGACGTCGGCGCCATTGACTCCCAATATTAACAAAGTGCTATGGAAATACTCTAATTTCATGACGGTCTTGACTCTCGACAATGGCGTTGAATCAATGACTTATCAGAAATGCAACTTTTTTGTGCAACTTCCGGAAAAGGGCGGATGCGCGCCGCGAAAGCACGTTTTCCCTGGGGTCTCCCACAGACTTATCCACAGCTTCGGTGGATTGAATTGGTGGTTCTGGAATCGTTCTGGAGCGTCGGTTGACGCACGCTGAGGCGGGTGACCCCCCGATTGGGGTCGGTGTGATCGAGGCAGCGATGACGACGATGCCCACCAGCCCCGGCGTCTACCGCATGCTCGACGCCAAGGGCGACGCGCTCTACGTCGGCAAGGCGCGCAGCCTGAAGAAGCGTGTGGTTTCGTACACCCAGGTCGCCCGCCTGCCGGAGCGGCTGCGGCTGATGGTGTCGCTGACCTCCGCCATGGAGATCGTCACCACCCACACCGAGGCCGAGGCGCTGCTGCTCGAGGCCAACCTCATCAAGCGGCTGAAGCCCCGCTTCAACATCGTGCTGCGCGACGACAAGACCTACCCGTGGCTGATGCTGACCGAGGACCACGCCTTCCCGCAGATCGCCAAGTTCCGCGGCAGCCAGTCGAAGGGGCGCAGCTACTGGGGGCCGTTCGCCTCCGTGTGGGCGGTGAACCAGACGGTGAACGCGATGCAGCGGGTGTTCCTGCTGCGTTCCTGCGCCGACACCGTGTTCGCCAACCGCTCGCGTCCGTGCCTGCTGCACCAGATCAAGCGCTGCTCGGCGCCGTGCACGGGGCGCATCGACCATGACGGCTACGCCCACTTGGTGGCGCAGGCGAAGGCGTTCCTCAGCGGGCGCGCCACCGTCGTGCAGCGGGAGCTGGCAGCGGAGATGGAGGCGGCGGCCGAGGCGCTGGAGTTCGAGCGCGCCGCCGCCGCCCGCGACCGCATCCGGGCGCTGACCCACGTGCAGGGCAGCGGCGTGATCAACCCGGCGAGCCTGGACGACGCCGACATCGTCGCCGCTTGGCAGAACGCCGGGCAGACCTGCGTGCAGGTGTTCTTCGTCCGCGGGGGGCGCAACAACGGCAACCGCGCGTTCTACCCGACCCACGCCCGCCAGGAGGAGGCGCCCGAGGTGCTGGCCGCCTTCATCGCGCAGTTCTACGACGACAAGCCGCCGCCGGCGCTGGTGCTGACCAGCCACGTGCTGCCCGACGCCGAGCTGGTGGCGGAGGCGCTGTCGCTGAAGGCGCACCGCAAGGTGGAGATCGCCACCCCGCAGCGCGGCGAGAAGCGCGCCGTGGTGGACCACGCCGCCACCAACGCGCGCGAGGCGCTGGAGCGCAAGCTGGCCGAGGGCGCCGGGCAGGCCAAGCTGCTGGAGGGGGTCGCCGCGCTGTTCGGGCTGGAGAACACGCCGGAGCGGATCGAGTGCTACGACAACAGCCACATCATGGGCACCAACGCCTATGGCGTGATGG